>NZ_JBQKFT010000006.1:0-207438 GCF_052119185.1 Bilifractor sp. LCP19S3_H10 | reverse complement strand
CCTTATTAAGTGAAAACTGCTTTAAATCATGAGTTTGGAATACATAGTCTGAAACATAATTACAGGCATCACGATAAACAGACATAGTTTCATCAAGCAAAACCTTGTCTGTATCAGTGGCGACTATTTGAACTTTCGCTGTTATCGTCATCTGTTCCATAGATGTACTCCTTTTGTTGACATTTCACTAAATATAGTATAATCGCAGTTAGTGAAAGTCAATAACTATCAGAGGTAAACTATGAGAAATAGATATAATCGTCATAACAGACGAAAATACAGCCTAAAAGTACATATAGTTCTTGTAACTAAATATTGTAAGCAACTATTAAAAGGTTCTATTGCTGACGATGTTAAGCAAAAGATTTTTGATATAGCCAATACTCGGGACTACGAAATAATTGCTATGGAAACAGACAAAGACCACATACATTTCTTAATAAGTTATGATACGACTGATAGGGTTTGTGACATTGTTAAGATTGTAAAGCAAGAAACAACATATTAACTATGGCAAAAGTATAGTTCGTTTCTGTCTCAACAGTATTGGAAGAAAAGGATACTTTGGTCAGACGGATACTTTGCTTGCAGTATTGGAGAAGTATCGTCAGCGACTATACAAAAGTATATTGAGAGTCAGGGTTGATGGCCAAAGATTTATAAGGCTCCTCCCACCACCTGAAGGTAGTGGGTTTCCGCCTATGGTTGACGAAAGGATTAAATTTATGAAGTATGGAGAATCTCTTCGAAAAGTGCAGGAAACAAAGCCTGCGGTGCAGTGTATCACCAATTTTGTCACGGTCAATGACTGCGCGAATATCATTCTTGCGGCAGGAGGAACACCGGCGATGACGATGGATGTCCGCGAGGTCCGCGAGGGAGTGGAGGGAATGAATGCCCTTGTCTGCAATCTCGGAGCGATTGAATCGGTAGACAGCATGATCATTGCCGGACAGCATGCGAATGAGCTGGGAATCCCGGTTGTTCTGGATCCGGTCGCTGCCGGCAGCACAACGCTGCGGCGGTACAGCATCCGGGAGCTTCTGGAGACGGTCCATTTTACCGCAATCCGGGGAAATGCCTCTGAGATTCGTGCGATCGAGGCGGGAGGCCTTGAGGCGAAAACCGGGAGGGGTGTGGATGTCAGCGCGGAGGATGAGATTACCGCGGACACTCTCAAGAAGAGCATTGAGATGGCGGAAAAACTGGCTCTGCGGATCCGAAGCGTCATAGCCTTATCCGGAGAGACAGATATCGTGACTGACGGAGACCAGACAGTGATTCTCCATAATGGGTGCGCAACGATGGCACGAATTACCGGAAGCGGATGCATGCTTACTTCGCTGATCGGAGCGTTCTGCGGTGCCGACAGAGAGAATTCCTTCCGTGCTGTCGTGAGTGCAATGACGGTGATGGGCCTTGCGGGAGAGATCGCGGAACAGAAGCGTCTGGAGAAGGGAACCGGAAACGCCACCTTCCGCACAGATCTGATCGATGCCGTCTTCAACATGACTCCGGAGAAGGTGGATCAGGGCATCCGGTGTCAGGAGGAACAGAGAAATGCGGAAAAAGTACGCGATTTTTGATGTGGACGGCACGCTGGCGGATTCGATGCGGTACTGGGATCATCTCGCGGAGGATTATCTCGGCGGTCTGGGCATTCATGCATCCGGGGAGGAGCTTGCACCGATTGAAACGATGACGATGTCGGAGAGCTCAGCGTATTTCATTCACAGATACAGTCTTTCGAAAACGCCCGGAGAAGTGATGGAGGAAATGTTTTCTCTGATACGAAAGCATTATGAAGAGGATATTCCGCTGAAGGAGGGAGCCGCCGCTTATCTCCGGAATCTCCGGGAACGGGGTGTGCGCATGTGCGTCGCAACGGCAAATGACACCGCGCTTTCCAGGGCGTGTTTCCGGCGGAACGGAATTCTGGAATATTTTGACTTTTTTGTGAGCTGTGAGGAAATCGGCAGGGGAAAGCGGGAACCAGAGATTTATGATTTCTGCAGGGAGAAAATGGCCGATGAGGCAGGCACCTCTCTCCTGCCGTCTGATGTTGCGGTGTTTGAGGATGCTGCCTATTGTCTGGAAACCGCTTCAGATGCCGGGTATTATACCGTTGCGTTGTTCGAGCGCAGCTATGAAAGGGACTGGGACAGAATCCGGAGAATTGCCGATGAATCCTATGTGAGCTGGAAGGACGTGATGCAGCAGGCTGGCAGAATACCGTGTGATAAGGTGGAAGGGCGCGGTGTAATAGTCTGCCAGAAAATACAGCGTGATAAGCTGTAAACACGTGACGCGAGTGGCTTTGACGGATGTATTGTAAGAAGGTGGAGAAATGCTCCCTGGAAAGTCAAAAGTACACAGCGTGAAAAATGCAACGAGATAAAACACGCTGCGCGAGTTTTATCTCGCTATCGCGACGCTCGCCGCACACGAATACTTCGCATTCGGCTGCGGCTCACTGTTCGCGTAAAAAAAGGCTGCCGCAAGTGATGCGATCCGTAAAGGAAAACAAGCTGCGGCAGCCTTTCTGACTGTGTCAGAATATTATATTCAGATTCTTGATATTCAGATTCTTGCGACTCCGCTCTCACGGGCAGCCTTAGCGACAGCTTCGGCAACAGCAGTCTTTACTCTCGGATCAAATGCCTTCGGAAGAATGTAATCTGCGGAAAGCTCCTTGTCGGAGACAAGGCCGGCGATTGCCTTTGCAGCGGCGATCTTCATCTCGTCATTGATGTCGGATGCGCGTACATCCAGAGCTCCGCGGAAGATGCCCGGGAAGCAGAGAACGTTGTTGATCTGGTTCGGGAAGTCACTTCTTCCGGTCGATACAACTGCTGCGCCTGCAGCCTTTGCGTCATCCGGGTAGATTTCCGGTACCGGGTTTGCGCACGCAAAAATGATCGGATCCTTTGCCATGCTGCGAACCATATCCTGAGTCAGTGTGCCGGGTGCGGAAACACCGATAAATACATCAGCTCCCTTGATGACGTCTGCCAGAGTGCCGGACTCATGTGAGCGGTTTGTGATCTTTGCCATCTCTTCCTTGACCGGGTTCAGTCCTTCACGGCCCTCATAGATTGCGCCCTTGCGGTCAGTCATGATAACATTCTTGAGACCCATGGAGATCAGGAGCTTGATGATAGCGATTCCGGCAGCGCCGGCACCGGATGTGACGATCTTGATATCCTCGATGTTCTTGCCGACAACCTTGAGCGCATTCATCAGGCCTGCAAGGGTGATAACCGCGGTTCCATGCTGGTCATCATGGAAAATCGGAATATCGGTGCACTTCTTCAGCTTCTCTTCGATCTCAAAGCATCTCGGAGCAGCGATGTCCTCGAGGTTGATGCCGCCGAAGGATCCGGAAATGAGAGAAACGGTCTTTACGATCTCGTCTACATCATGTGTTTTTACACAGATCGGGATTGCGTCTACATCGCCGAAAGCCTTGAAGAGCGCGCATTTTCCTTCCATAACCGGCATTCCTGCCTCCGGTCCGATGTCGCCCAGGCCGAGTACTGCGGAGCCGTCTGTTACAACTGCGACGGTGTTCCATCTTCTGGTCAGCTCGTAACTTTTATTGATATCCTTCTGGATCTCAAGACAGGGCTGCGCAACACCCGGAGTGTATGCAAGACTCAGCGCCTCGGCACTGTCTACTTCAGCTCTCAGCTTGATTTCAATTTTACCCTTCCACTCATAGTGCTTTTTCAGGGATTCCTTTGCGTAATCCATTTGATTATCCTCCATATATGAATATGAATTTATAAATATGAATTGAAATTGTTACCGAATAAGAATTGCTGCTGTACAAAAATAATGGTTATCGTCAGATTAATGGTTATCGTCTGGAAACCGTTACCGTACAGAATTTGTCCAGCCGCAATATGCCTTCCGGAACAGGTTACCACTCCGGAGGCATTACTGTAAAGGGAATCAGTAATTGCCGGCGAAGAATTTGGAATCTTTGTTGACCTGATATCCCTCGAAGTATTTGCTGAAATCCATGTGCAGGTAGGAGCAGAGGTTGCTGAGCTCTACCATGGTATTGTCGTTTACCGGAATACCGTTTTCTCTTCTGTCTTTCTCTGCAAAAATTTCCTTTTCTCCATGCGTATAGATCTGTTCCTGACCTTCTGCCTTCGGGCTCTCACGAAGTCTCTGAAGGTAATCGGAGAAGTTCTTCTTGATGGCTTCCGCATCTCCGAAGAAGGCGGGATTGATCGCGATGAAGCCATGGCAGATTCCGGTTTTATCCTTGAAGGTGCAGCATTGATCCGAGTTCACGCCGTTTGAGAGGATGGAACTGAGGATTTCGCAGACCATGCCCCATCCGTAACCCTTGTGGCTTCCGGTCAGAGGATCATTTCCACCCAGCGGCATGATGCCGCCGCCCTTCTTTGCTACGATATTGGACAGAACGGTCGGCGCGTCACTGCATGGATTACCGTTGGCGTCGAGAGCCCATCTTTCCGGAAGCGGTTTTCCGGCTTTGTTGTACATCTCCAGCTTTCCTCTGGTGACAACTGTTGTAGATGCATCGAAAAGGAAGGGGAACGGGTCGGCAGGAACGGCAACCGCAATCGGATTGGAGCCAATCATTGCCTTTCTTCCGAACGTGGGAACCATGATCGCCTCAGAGTTTGTCGCGGCGACACCGATCAGTCCCTGGTCACTTGCCATCTTTGCGTAGTATCCGGCAATTCCGAAATGATTGGATTCACGGACGGATACAATTCCGACACCGGTGGTCTTTGCCTTCTCGATTGCCTTATTCATTGCAAAATAAGCATTGAGCTGGCCCATTCCATTATGTCCGTCAATAACTGCGGATACGGGTGTCTCAAATACAACTTCGGGTTTTGCGGTCGGATGAATTGTTCCCTTTTCAATTCCCTTGTGGTAGCGGACCATCCTCTGCATGCCGTGGCTTTCAATTCCGTAGAGATCAGCGGTCAGCAGAACATCCTTGATGATTTTTCCTTCTTCATCGGAAAATCCGAAATTGTGAAAAACATCGGTGCAAAAACGATTCAGTGTTTCATAGCTCCATTTAACGTACCCCATTGTACTGCTCCTTCTGGTATATTTACCATGATTGTTGCTTTGATTGGTAATACCAATATAACACTGCACATATTGAAATTCAATGATGATTTCCCGGATGAACAAGACAAAAACAGCGACTGTGACCGTCTGCGTTCTGCCCGGGGTCCTGGAAGCTGAAGATCAATGAGAGTAGGGAAAGTCCGAGAAGGACGAACGGGGACATGCGGAAATGAAGCTTCCAAAGGGCCCCGAAACAAAAAAACAGAAGGAGCTCTTCTCGAAATCGGGAAATTTTGTGGTAATATAAGTAAGCGTAGAGGATATGAATCTAAACAGAAAATATGTAAACCTGCATGTCCTGCAAGGCAGGGCGTCACAGATAATATTCTGCGAAGCACAGAGCAATCCGCAGCTTATACAGTGTGTTTCGCGGGGACTTATACAGTTTGTGGCACGACTTATCGCATGGGGGTTATTGTATAAAGACAGGATGTAAAACGGGGAGAAACCGATGACAGAGCAGGTTGTTTTTCAAAAAGTAAATAAAGAAGATGCAGTGAATGATATACTCGATCAGATCATAAAGGCAATCGAAGATGGCCTGCTTCATGAGGGAGATGCGCTTCCCACGGAGAGGAAGATGGCGGAGCAGATGACTGTGTCCCGGCCGGTGGTGCGTGAGGCGCTTCATTCTCTCCGGCTGCTCGGCATCATTCATTCGGTGCAGGGAGGCGCGAATTATATCACAGATGACTTTAACCAGTGCATGATCACACCGCTCACGCTTCTGTTCCGGATGAACCGGAGCACAGTGACGCAGGTGCAGCAGCTGCGTTCTTCACTTGAAGTGGAATCTGCCTCTCTTGCGGCCGAAAAATGTACTGAGGAGGACGCTGCCGAGCTGGAATGGTATCTCAAAAAGCTGGACCAGGAGGAGAATGACCGGGAGCGTGCATCTCTTGACCGGGAGCTTCATCTGAAGATCGCCTCAATTGCGGATAATCCCATGATCTATCAGGTTCTGTGCGCATCCTCCGTATTGATTGAGAACATGATCACAGATATCCGCGCTCTGGTCATGCAGAAGGAAAAATCTACAAAAGGCATTGATCAGGAACACCGGAATCTGGTTCGGGCAATAATGTCGCACGATACGCGGGATGCTCGACGTCGGATGAACGAGCACATGTGGACGGTGACCGGCTATGTCAGAACGATTGAGGAGAATAAACGTTCCTGCGGGGAAGGCTGATCTATTTACGTCCTTTACGAAGCCTCCGTCACAGGAAATGCAGTCAATGAAAATCTAAAACGTAAAATCAAAACGTAAATTCAAAATGTAAAATCAAAACGTAAATCAAGGGCGATGACAGATGTGGGCCTATTTTTATTTTACGGGGAAGTGTGAACAACCGGTACTGCCCTCTGCTCCACGCTGGTTGAGAAGACGATCTGGGTCTTGGTGCGGCCGAATTTCTGGAGCTCATTGATGAAATGATCCAGTTCTGTCGTACTCTGGAACATGACCTCGATGAGCATCGAGTAATCACCCGTCACACAGTTGCACTCCACCACGTTCGGGATCGACTTGATATAGGGATAAAACTCGGGTTTCTGATTCGGTTCGACCTCCAGGTTGATGAACGCCTTAATATGATAATCCAGCATCATAGGGTTGATCTGTGCGTGATATCCCAGGATGACGCCCTGCTCCTCCAGCTTGTCCAGCCTTGCAGAGACGGAGGGCGAGGACAGAAAGACCTTTGCTGCCAGGTCCTTGAGAGGGATTCTGCCGTCCTTCTGCAGGATATTCAGTATCTTGATATCGATGGCATCCAGCTTTTTCAAAATTTTACCTCCATGAAATCCATCCAAATACATAATTCAGGAAAAAATTCCATCTACAAAATTCAGAAAAGAAGTTCATCCATGAAATTGAGGAAAATGATCCATCTACATAGAAATTGAGGAAAATAATTCATCTACAAAATTCAGGAAGAAAATCCGTTCACAAAACAGAACAGCAATCCATCCGTGGAATCCAGGGAAAAATCCAGGAAAATAGAAAAAGAGGCACCGGCTGATCTTTTCAGCTGGTACCTCTCTGTACTGCCCTAATTATAAACCTTCCGGCGTCAGATGCAAGTGAGAAGTTTACAAAGGGCTTTATTTTATTCGTCATAACGGAAATTAACTTCATTTATTTCGTGAGAACGCCCCGGATTTCTTCTCTTTCAATCATTTCAACTTAAGATATTTACATCGGGTTTTCAGAGTGCTATTCTCGCGTCATCCGGAAGGACAGTCGGTGAAGACGTCCGAAAAGTTTAATGAGTGCTCAAATTTCATTCAGGACATTTGGAGGGAAACATCATGGAGATTTTTGAGAAGATCACAGCAGGAACTCGTCTGGAAGCTGATTCCATCGGCACGCTGGAGGTGCCGGAGGATGCCTATTACGGAGTGCAGTCTCTTCGGGCAAAGAGGAATTTTCCGATCACCGGCACCGGACTCCATCCCCTGTTTATTCGGAACCTGGCGAGAATCAAGCTCGCGGCGGCCGAGACAAACAAGAAAAGCGGAAAGCTGAAGCCGGAAAAGGCAGATGCCATCGCAAAGGCATGCCGCGAGATCATGAGAGGCAGGCTTACAGAGTCCTTCATCGTGGACGGAATTCAGGGCGGAGCCGGAACCAGTGCAAACATGAACGCGAATGAGGTTGTGGCAAACAGGGCAATCGAGCTTCTTGGAGGCAAAAAAGGCGATTATTCCGTCATTCATCCAAATGATGATGTCAACATGTGCCAGTCAACCAACGATGTGATTCCGACATGCGGCAAGCTGACTGCTCTCGATCTTCTCTCCGTCCTTGACGGTGAGCTGGAAGCGCTTGCAGACAGCCTCTCTGAAAAATCTGAAGAATTTGATCATATTCTCAAAATCGGACGCACACAGCTCCAGGATGCTGTCCCCATGCGTCTCGGTCAGACCTTCCATTCCTATGCATCGATGGTTTCCAGAGACCGCGATCGTCTTCTGCATCTCAAGAAAGAACTCTACACGGTGAATATGGGCGCGACAGCCATAGGTACCGCGATCAATACCTCCGATTTTTATTTTTACAATATTGTCCCGACACTTGCAAAAATCACCGGTTATCCGCTTACGCAGGCAGCGGATCTGTTTGATGCGACCGAAAATCTCGACAGCTTCGTGACGATTTCCTCCGGACTGAAAACATGTGCGGTTGACCTCTCCAAGATGTGCAATGACCTTCGTCTGCTCTCCAGCGGACCGCGGGCGGGAATCGGCGAGATCTCTCTTCCGGCGATGCAGAACGGATCTTCGATCATGCCCGGAAAGGTCAACCCGGTAATTCCCGAGGTTGTGACGCAGGTGGCATTTGAGGTCGCCGGCAATGATATGACCATCACCATGGCAGCGGAAGCCGGGCAGATGGAGCTGAATGCGTTTGAGCCTGTTCTGTTCTACAATCTGTTTGACTCAGTTTCTGAGCTGACGCACGCGGTGAACACGCTGCGTGTGAACTGCATCGATGGAATTACAGCGAATGAGGAAAGATGCGGGGAGCTTCTGAATGCAAGCGTTGGAATTGCCACTGCTTTGAATCCGTATATCGGATACAGGAAAGCCGCGGAAATCGCAAAGAAATCCCTGAAGACCAGCGTGCCGGTGAAGGAGCTGGTGCTTCAGGAAAAGCTGATGACAGCAGGCGATCTCGAGCTGGTGCTTGATGCCTACAGTCTGACGTCAATCCATACGGGAAGAACCGCAAGCAGCGCAGTCTGAAAACGTGATAGACGAAAAGTCCGTAAACAGGAGCGGGGCCTGAACCAATACTGATGAGAAGGGCCGCAAGCAGCGCAGGCCTGGCCAGGGAAGGTGGGAAGGACCGCGGCTGCTCAGCTCCTGTCGAAAACGATCGAGAGAACCACAAAGATCAGGAGCAGGAAGGGATAGAATAAATAAGGAATGATCGATACGGTGGAGACCCCGGAGAGACTGGCTGCAATCAGAAGCTGTGCGCCGTAGGGGATAATGCCCTGAAAGATGCAGGAGCAGGTGTCCAGAAGGGACGCGGTTTTCTGCGGCTGTATCTGATATTCCGTGCTTACGGTTTTGGCGATGGGCGCGGCGACGACGATGGCAACGGTATTGTTTGCTGTCGCGATATCCATCAGGCCGGTAAGAAAGGCAATGCCGAACATGGCACCCCGCTTGCTGTGGGAAAATTTCCGGATCAGCTCCAGGATCGCCTCAAAGCCTCCGTACTCTTCCATCAGCGCGCTGATGGAGGCGACAAGAATGGTGACGATCATGGTTTCGAACATCGACGATGTGCCGGTACCCATGGAGGAAAACGCGGTGGCAAAACTGAGTTCTCCGAGCAGACCGCCCATGATCAGGAACAGGAGAATCCCGACTCCAAGGACAACGAAGACATTGGTTCCGAGAAGGGCCATGACAAGAACCGCAAAATATGGGAGCGCAAGGCCGAACTGGAAAGGATAATTTCCGAGTTCGGCTTTTCCGCCGTTCAGGGCAATGACGCAGAGAATTGCCAGCGTGAGTACGGCGGCCGGGAGGGCGATCCGGATATTCGCGCGGAATTTATCCTTCATCTCAACGCCCTGTGTCTTGGTGGCCGCAATCGTCGTGTCGGAAATGAAGGAGAGATTGTCTCCGAACATGGCACCGCCCACGACGGTACCGACACAGAGAGGCAGGTAAAACCCGGCTGTTTTTGCGACGGAAGCGGCGATCGGCACCAGTACGGTTATCGTGCCGACACTGGTACCCATTGACATGGAAATCAGGCAGGCAATGACGAAAAGACCGGGAATGGCAAATCGGCCCGGTATGATATTCAGAAGCAGGTTGGCGGTACTCTCCACTCCGCCCGCCTGGTTGGCAATTCCGCTGAAAGCGCCTGCCATCAGGAAAATAAAGAGCATGATCGTGATGTTGTCATCGCCGATTCCTCTGGCGCAGATATGGATCTTCTCATCAAAGGAAAGAGAAGGATTCTGGAGAAAGGCGACGATCAGTGCCAGACCAAAAGCCACGACGACAGACATGATATAGAAGCCCATTTCTCCCTTAACAGGGTGGATATATTCAAAATAAATACCAGATCCCAGGTACAGGACGAGAAATACCAGGATGGGGATGAGTGCCTTTGGGTTTGACTGCTTCTTCCTGTGATTTGCAGTGTTGTTTTGTTCAGACATTTTCTTTCTCCCGAAATAAGTTAATGGTGAATACGAATATTACAGATACAGGTTTACCGATACGGGTTTACAAATACGGATATATTAATAATATTTCATAAGGAGGCGATGTTCAAGAAAAACGGCTGTTGTTCCAGCCGTTTTTTCATGAATTTTTCCTGATATTCAGCATTCTTTGGCCAGTACTTTCAGGACTTCGTACATCGACAAATTCCGGTAAAACTGTTATGATGGTTCGTTGTCAAGTTAAAAGTGTTGAATCACTGGGTTAAATCATTGCGCCAGACATGTTAAATCTGCCGAAACGCAGAAGCTCAGCAGAAAGAATTTGTCTATGCACATAACAGATGTCTGGAACGGAGGAAATTATGAGTATAAAGGAAGTCCTCGGAAAGGGGAAGCACTGGTTTCTGAAGGCAGTAAGGCCGGAACCAAAACCGCCGCGGCATCCGAAACTGGTGCAGTTTCTGAACCGATATGCCCTTATTTTTCATTTTGCCGCGTCGTTTTTCGGATATCTGCTTATTGAGGCGCTGTCGAGACATTCCTTCGGGGCGGCGGTAACATTTCTGGATGATCACACCAAGGTTTTCCTGTATAATACACTGCTGATTTTTCTGAGTTCACTGATCGTATTTCTGTTCCGGAGACGAACCTTCTGGAGAATACTGGTTCTGACCTTCTGGATGCTCCTTGGAATCAGCAACAGCATATTGCTGGCGAACCGTGTGACGCCGCTGACCGGACCGGATCTGACGGCGCTGAGCGAAGGAGCTTCTGTAGTCACGAAGTATCTGTCCGGCTGGGAGATCGGGGTGATATACGCACTTATTATTGCTCTTGTGGCCGGTCTTATTGTGCTGCTGTGCCGCTCTCCGCGCTATCAGGGAAAGACGCACAGGATTCCGGTGCTGATCGGGATTGTACTCTCCTGCTTCGGTTTCTGGGGACTGACCCGGGTGATGGTAAATGTGCGCCTGCTTTCCGCTTATTTTGAAAACATTGCCTATGCGTATGAGGATTACGGTTTTCCGTACTGTCTGACGGTTACGGTTCTGGATACCGGAATATCAAAGCCGGACAATTACTCCAAGGCGATGGTGGATCAGATCATTGCGGATGAGCATGATGAGGAGAAAACCACCTCAGATACGGACAATCTCCCGAATATTATTATTGTGCAGTGCGAGACATTTTTTGACCCGACCCGTATGAAAAATCTCACGTTCTCCGAGGACCCGCTTCCGAACTGGCACAAGCTGGAAAAGGAATACACCTCCGGTCTGTATCAGGTGCCGGTCGTGGGTGCCGGCACGGTAAACACTGAATTTGAGACCCTGACCGGAATGAGCATGCGGTTCTTCGGAGCCGGTGAGTATCCTTATAAGGGCATCCTCAGGGAAGAAACCTGTGAGAGTGCGGCAACCGTGCTGAAAAATCTGGGATTCTCCGCGCATGCGGTCCATGACAATGAGGCGAACTTTTACAGCCGCCGCAAGGTGTACGCGGATTTCGGATTCGATACGTTTACTTCGGGCGAGTACATGGACACGCAGAATGACGTGAATGAGAACGGATGGATGCGCGATGAGAATCTGATCACTCCGATCAACGACGCGCTGGATTCCACATCCGGGAAGGATTTTGTCTTTACTGTTTCTGTTCAGCCTCACGGCTCCTATCCGAGTGAGCATATCATTGATAATCCGGAGATTACAGTGACGGGGACTGACACAGACGCGGAGAACGCCGCGTGGGAGTATTACGTGAATCAGCTGCACGAGGAGGATCAGTTCATCGCGGACCTGATTCAGGATGTGGAGAACCGGGGTGAACCTGCAGTGGTTCTGTTCTACGGGGATCATCTCCCAACGATGGGCCTTTCCGATGAGGATCTGAATTACGGTTCGATCTATCAGACCAATTACCTTCTGTGGGACAATATCGGCCTGAAGAAGGAAAGTAAAGATATCACAGCATATCAGGCGGCAGCGGACCTGTTTGACAAGCTTGATATTCATGACGGCGTGATGTTCCGGTATCAGCAGACGATGCAGAACAGCGAGAGCTATACCTTCGACATGCAGACGCTTCAGTACGATATACTGTACGGAAAACGATATGTGTACAACAAGACAAATCCGTTTAAAAAGTCCGATCTCCGGCTGGGCGTGAAGCCGATTGTTATTAATGGAATTACAAAGCTGGCGAACGGAACGTATTACATCAGCGGTGAAAATTTCACACAGTCATGTAAGGTGGTTATCGACGGAAAGCTGGACAACGATACGATCTATGTGAACAACCAGACGCTGATGGTAAATGATCAGGATCTGAATGAAGACAGCATGATAAAGGTAGCGGTTCAGTCAAATTCCAGCACACACAAGGTATTGAGCAGCACGTACGCATATAAATATAGTTGGTTCACTGGCTAAGGATTGCGGGAGTGCGAAGCAAGGAGCAATCCGCAGCTTATCCGGTATCATAACAGAACAGCTCTTCGAAAACCCAGACAGAATAAAGATAAGAATAAAGATAAGAAAAGAAAAAGGGGGCCGCACCAGGTGATTCGTGCGACACCCCCTTTTTAACGAATGAAATCCGGCTGGGAGTTCTGATTTTTATGAATTTTTCAGAGCCATTCAGACGTCTACGCGCACATCGGCCTCCGCTTCTGCTTCCGCCTTGAAGTCTGCGATCTGTCCGGGACTGAGCTCCGGGAGCTGATCTGTCGATTCCACACCGAAGTAGCGGAGAAATTTTTCTGTGGTGCCCAGAAGAATCGGCCGGCCAGGAACATTAAGGCGTCCGAGCTCCTGAATCAGATCATATTCCAGAAGCTTGTTGACCGCGTGCTCGGAGCTGACGCCGCGGATCTGTTCGATCTGCGCCTTTGTGACCGGCTGTTTGTATGCGATGATGGAGAGGGTCTCCAGAATGACATCGGTAAGCTGGGGTTTCTTTGGATGTCTGGCGAGCGTGATCAGCTGGCCGTAATACTGTTTCTTTGTGGAAAGCTGCCAGGAGTTGTCGAGATCAAGAAGCTGAATGCCGGATTCCGGCCGGCTCAGCCTTTTCTGCAGGGAGCGCAGAGCCTTCTCGGTCTGCGAGGAGGTGCGGCCTACGGCAGAGGCGAGACGCGACAGCTCAACGGAATCTCCCATCGCAAAGAGAAGAGCCTCAAGGGCTCCCTCCAGAGTTGTGTCCTCCGTTTCGGTGAAGCGAAGGTTATCGTCCTGCCGGGAGTCGGAGTTTTCCGGACCGGATCCGGTATCTTTACGCATATTGGGAGCGGAATGTTGTGAGTCGGAGTTTTCCGGACCGGATCCGGTATCCTTACGCATATCGGGAGCGGACTGCCGGGAGGAATCCGCTGAGTGACCGGGTTCGGAACGGGGAGCTGTATCAGCTGTTGTTTCAGGTGTAGTATCCGGGTCTGTTTCTTTATTTTCGCTTGCTTTTTTTGTTTCTATTTCTTCTGCCATCTGCAATTACCATTTTCTCAGAACAGTTCATTAAAAGGTTTGTTGCCTGCGTCCTCCCGGTAGGCGTCTCCGGCGAGGGCGGTTTCGTGTTCATTCTCCAGGGATTCAATTTCAATATCGCCGAAGAGCTCATCCTGGGTGCAGTGAATCTTGCCGAGTTTCATGAGCTCAAGCACTGCCAGGAACGTAACGACAGCGTTCATTTTCGTCGGCTGTTTTTCCAGCAGTCTCCGGAAGGAGACTTTTCTCTTCTTGCGGGTCACGATCTGGACATAATCCAGCTTGTCGGGGAGAGAAACCTCATCTCTTTCAATATGGCCGAATTTACTCCGGATCGGGTCGATTTTGTCCTTCTGCCGTTTCAGTACGAATTCGAAGATTTCGTGAAGCCTTTCCAGTGTGACACCGTCCAGAAGCTGCGCCGGATCTACCGGCGGCGAATAGCGTGCCACCTCCTTCGGAAGGTGCTGCCTTCGCGTGACGAGCTCTCCCGCATCCTCCGCATATTCGCGCAGATGCCTGGAAATCTCCTTGTATTCCTTGTATTCGAGAAGCTGCTGCACGAGGTTTTCGCGCGGATCAATCTCCTCGCCGGTTTCTTCATCGACCTCTCTGGGCAGGAGCATCCGGCATTTGATGTCGATCAGCGTTGCCGCCATCACCATGAATTCACTGGTGACATTCATGTCTTCGTGGTCCATCTGCCGGACATATTCCAGATACTGATCGGTAATTTCAGAAATGGGAATATCATAGATATCTATTTTGTTTTTGTCAATGAGATGCAGGAGAAGATCCAGAGGACCTTGAAATACCTGGAGATTTACAGATATTGCCACTTCGAAGAGATTTCCTTTCTGAATGGAAGCTGTCAGGACTGAGAATTCTCATTTACATGAATTACTACGGTCACGATCTCCCTCGGATTATGGATCCTGACGGGGATGGTGTGTTCTCCGCAGCCGGAACTTACTATAACACTTTTTCCGTTTTTTTGGAATAAGCCGTAGGCTTTTCCGGTAAGAAGACAGAGATCAGGGCTGATCAGCCCTCCGTGCTTTCCAAAACGTGCGACTCCCCCGTGGTAATGTCCGCAGAGAGTCAGATCAGCGCCCCATTCCAGATAGGCATCCATACCGGATGGGTTGTGTGCGAGAAGAATACTGATCTGGTCTGAAGGAGGCGTCCCGGGATTCTGATCTGTGCGGAAAGCCTCTGTAATCGCGGAACAGGGAAGAGTTTCGTGATGGATTCTGCCATAGTAGCGGCGATCCATGCTGAAGCCGCAGATGCAGACCGGGAGGCCGTGCACGGTGAATTCGCGCGATTCGTTCTGGAGCAGAATGAGGTGTCCGGATTGCTGCAGAGCGCGCTGGTAGCGGGTATACATGTCGCCGTACACCTCCGGGTAGATCCGTGTGCGATACTCGTGATTGCCCATGGCGAGATAGATATTTCCTGCAGGATCTCCGTTCTCATGAACAGAGGCCCATTTCCCGGCAAGACAGGTGAGAAAATCAGCCGCGGGAGCGACAGGGTATCCGGGCTTCCCGATAATGCTGTCTCCGCCGCACAGAATGAGATCCGGGCGGTTTTTCTGCAGAATGGTTTCGATGCGGGAGATTTCCTCAGGACTGCAGCAATTGTGCATGTCAGTGAAAAAGCAGACGGTAAGCGTGCCTGAGGGAAGTCCGGGTTTTTTGAGATTGAGGTTGTAGCGGGTATCTTTGTATCTTTTCATGAATATAAATAAAACGAAGAAAGCTCTGGCATTTACATGTCAGAGCTTTTCATGTGCAAATTAATTATATTTACGTTTTCTTGCTGCTTCGGATTTCTTCTTGCGACGAACACTCGGCTTCTCGTAGTGCTCTCTCTTACGGATCTCCTGCTGGATTCCAGCCTTAGCGCAGCTTCTCTTGAAACGACGTAACGCGCTATCCAGTGTTTCGTTCTCTTTTACGATAACGTTTGCCATATGCCCAAACCTAACCTCCCTCCAGTTGTAAGATTGTGCTAAATACAACTGTTTGGGTATTTTTGCACTCACTTTATTATAGCAAATTTTTTATTTTCGTCAAGGGAAAATTTAATTTTGACGGGTTGACGGATGGGGTGTTTTTTTATTGCATATTTAACTATGCCCGGATCGGATCATTCAGCTTCATAGGGCATGCCGCTTCATCCCATTCTTCCAGGGAACGGCATCCGTCTACTCGTCCGCCCCCTGTCCTTCCTGTTTCCATCCTTCAGCAATGGAAAAAAGATAATGTTCATATGCTCTTTTTGCGGCAAAAAATCCCTGTCGGTGAATATGAACCTGTTCGCCGCCCTGCATGACAAAGGTCAGCAGCTCGCGGTCTATACCGCAAATCTTCGAGAGGTTGACCAGAAAGCTCTTATGGCAGCGGAAAAAATACTTCTCCGGGAATTTGTTTATCTCGTCATCCAGTTTTCCGCGGAAGATCAGTTCTTCTCCGTCATCCATGTGCAGACAGATGCTTTTCCCTCTCTGTTCTGCAAAAAGAATGCAGTCAAAAGGCACTCGTATCCTCTCACGTACCGATTCACATTCGAAATGAGGCTCAGATTCCTTCTTGTGAATAACATCCTGGATCAGTTCCCGGATATCCTCCGGTTTTACAGGTTTCTCCAGATAACGGGCGGCACGAAGACGATAGGATTCCAGCGCAAAATCCTGACTGGTTGTGGCAATGGCTGCCACTACGCGTGTATCTTTTCTGCGGATCTGTTCCAGCGCGTCAATTCCGGTCATCCGTTCCATATAGATGTCAAGTATCAGAAGATCGAATTTCCCGGGAAAAAAATGATCCAGCAGATCTTCAGCGCTTTCAAACGCCTCTGCGGTTATTTTTTCTGCGGAATCCGTCACCATATTCAGAAGCCGGATGCGTGATTCCTTATTATCTTCACATATGCCTATCCGAAGCTGCTCCATTTCTCAACCGTTCCTTTTCGGGACTTTTATTCACGCAGGCAGGCAAGCCTGCCTGCTGTGTATTATATTACATTTTGCTAAGTCCGACTAGTACAGCACCTATAATAAACGCGGCAGCAATAATACTGATAATTCCTGCGATCATTGTGAGGATAGACCCTTTTCAGATTTCCGGTTTCTTCTTGTGTGAACCGAATTTGATTGATTTACTCGGCCTCGATTTCCTTAATGATACATTCATTTCCCCTGAGGAGCCATGTCTCTCCACTCTGACAGTAGGGGCATTCCCGTCCGTACTCTACGGTCGGGTAGGTTCTTCTGCAGTGATTGCACCAGGTCACTGCAGGGATCGTCTCAAGCTTCAGTTCTGCCGACTTTAATACGGGATGGCGCACCTTGAAATAGTCCCAGCAGTCGGTGAAATAGTCCGTCATGATGCCGGAGACCTCTCCGACCTGCAGTGTGACAGAACCGATTTTCGTAATGTTCTGTTCCTTTGCGAGATCATCCAGTGTCTTCGCGAGATGAGTTACGATTCCCATTTCATGCATAGCCGTTCTCCGTCACCTGCGCGCTGCCTTTTTTTCGCGGGCTTCCTTTCGGATGATTTTAATCTCCCGCTTCATTGCATAAGGCGCGATCGCCTTCATCTTATCTTCAGAACGGAAGAATCTGCTGCAGTCCGGAAGGTCCCGCTCCAGATGGATCGCATCGAATTCACAGCGGGTGGTGCACAGGCCGCATCCGATGCAGCGGTTGATATCGACTGTTGTTGCGCCGCATCCGAGACAGCGGTCCGCCTCCTGATGTACCTGCTCTTCGGTCAGCGGAAGTCTTGTATCGTCGAAACGGTCCTCGACCTTACGGGATCCGGGGACGCAGCGTTTGGCATGATCATAGCCGAGAGGAACGGTGATATCCTCTTTGTCGAGCTCGATGAATTCCCGGAGATCACGGGCAATCGTGAGAGACTGACCTTCATGTACGAAGCGGTGCATAGATTCCGCTCCCTTCTTGCCGTCGGCAATGGCGTCAATGGCGAAACGGGCGCCGTGGTTGATATCGCCTCCGGCGAAAATGTCCGGTTCTCCGGTCTGGAAGGTAACCGGGTCGCAGATAATGGTGCCGCCTCGCCGTGTCTGTGCTTTTGTACCTTTCAGAAGATCGCCCCAGACAGCAGACTGGCCGATTGCCTCCAGTACGTTCTTGCAGGGAACGGTGATTGTCGTTTCTTCGTCATACTGGGGATCAAAGCGTCCGTCGGGGTTCTTGACCCGGGTGCATTTCCTGAACACAACGCCGGTTACCTTTCCATCTTCTGTCAGGATCTCTTTCGGACCCCATCCGTTCTTCACTTCAATGCCCTCGGCCTTTGCGTCTTCAACCTCATCGGCAGCGGCAGGCATTTCATCTGCGCCTTCCAGACAGATCATGGTGATGTGTCCGTCTGTCGTACGCTGTGCTGTCCTTGCTACATCGACGGCTACGTTGCCGCCGCCTACCACCACGACATCTCCGGTCAGTTTTACGCTGTGATCGCGATTCACGCGATTCAGGAAGCCTATACCGGACTCTACACCCGCGGCATCCTCTCCGGGCACACCGGCGCTTCTGCCGCCTGAGAGACCAATGGATACGTAGAAGGCGCGATATCCCTGCGCTCTGAGATCGGCTATGCTGACATCCCTTCCGATCTCTACACCGCAGCGGAACTCAATTCCCATTTCGCGGAGCATATCGATCTCTGCATCGACAAGATCCTTTGAGAGACGGAAGGACGGCATGCCGTACGTGAGCATTCCACCGGGCTTTTTTTCTTTTTCAAAAATTGTGACCGGATATCCTTTGGTCCGGAGGTAATAAGCACAGGACATGCCGGCAGGACCGGAGCCGATCACTGCCATTTTATAATTATCGTCCCAGAAGCCGCCCTCGTCACGCTCGCATACGGGAAGGATAGATTTGCGGAAAGCGGGATCGATCTCCTGCTGCGCGACGAATTTCTTGATCTCGTCGATCGCGACAGGACTGTCCACCGTACCTCTCGTGCAGGCATCCTCACAGCGGCGGTTACAGATGGCTCCGCAGACAGCCGGGAACGGATTATCCTGACGGATCAGCTTCAGCGCGTCCTCGTACCTGCCTTCTTTTGCCATTTTCACATAGCCCTGCACCGCGATATGCGCCGGACAAGCTGTCTTACAGGGGGAAGTTCCGGTGTCATAACAATTAATCTTCGCGTCCTCCCGGTAATGAATGTTCCAGTTGTCAGCGGTCCAGCGGGTTTCATCCGGCAGCAGCGTCAGCGGGTATTTCACCTCACTTCCGTCCTTTTTGCAGAGCTTCTGACCAAGTTTGGCTGCGCCGACCGGACATACCTCCACACACTTTCCGCAGGCTACGCAGTTTTCTTTTTTTACATGCGCACGATATGCGGAACGGGACATATTGGGGGTATTGTAGAGCTGAGAGGTGCGGATCGCATTGCAGACACCGGGCGCACAGTTGCAGAGTCCGACGATTTTATCTTCGCCGTCAATATTTGTTGTCTGATGGACAAAGCCATGCCGCTCTGCCCTCTCGCAGGCCTCCAGCGCCTCCTCCTTCGTAATATAATGGCCGCGGCCGGTATTCACGCACCACTCAGCGAGATCGCCAAGGCCGATGCAGCACTCCTGCTCGATGGAACCGTCGCCCTCTCCGCGGATCCGCTGCTGCCGGCGGCAGGTGCAGACACCGATGGAAAGCTTGCCCTCATATTTATCCAGCCAATGCGAGATGTGCTCAAGCGGTACGGATGTGGAAACGGATTCGATCGCTTTTTCTACGGGGATGACATGCATGCCGATGCCCGCGCCGCCCATGGGAACCATGGGCGTAATGCCCTCCAGGGGCATCTGGGTCATCAGGTTAAAAAATGTCGCGATATTCGGGTGCTCTGCCATCAGCTTATCGTTCATGACCATGAACTCGGCGATGCCCGGAACAAAAATCGGCACATCGTACCACAGCTCTTTTGCCGGGTTCTCACGATTCGTCTCAATGCAGCCGACCCACATCAGGTGTTCCAGCATTTGATTGATCTGCGTCTCTGTAAACGCAGGGTTCATTTTCACGAGCTGCGCGTGGCTGTAGTTTGTCCTGGGTTTCTTGAAACTGAGCATGAACTTTACTTCATCCTTGTTCATGACCTCATCGAGGCACCAGACCTCCGGGTCGTCCGGACGAATGGTATGGGTGTATTTTGCCACATAACGGTCCGTAATCATACCAGCCAGACGAATCAGCAGCTTCAGCTTTTCTCTGTCCGGATAGACAAAATTTTCCGGAAGCCGGTAATCACGTTCGTTCGTCATTCGGTTCTTCTGTTCGTTCATATAAAATCCTCTCCTTTTCTTCTCTTGTGCGCGGCATTCCCCCGAAAGCCGGCACTGTTTCTGATCCGGCGGCTTTGTAAATCAGACGCTTAGATATAAGTCAGACACGGAATATCTGGCCATGAGGACTTCAGACACAGTCTATCTGGCCATGAGGACTTCAGACACAGTCTATCTGGCCATGAGGACTTCAGACACAGAATATCTGGTCATCAGGTTTTCAGACACAGGATATCTCCGGTCATAAGTGCTTCAGACGCCGGACTTCCAGTTATGTACGGCGTTTCGAAGCCATTCCTCCCATGCGGCCATCCCCTCTCCGGTTTTCGCCGAGACGGGAAAGATCTGTATGGCGGGATGAAGAGCTCTTACCCGCTGTATGCAGGCGTCCATGTCAAAATCAAAATATGGCAGCGCGTCAATCTTGGAGATGACGAGCGCGTCGCTGGTTCGGAACATCAGCGGATACTTCAGCGGTTTGTCGTCGCCCTCCGGGACGCTGAGTATCATGACATTTTTTCCCGCTCCGGTATCGAACTCGGCCGGGCAGATCAGGTTTCCGACATTTTCCAGAAAAGCCAGATCGATGCCCTCATATCCCAGTTCATCAAGTCCCCTTGCCGTCATTCCTGCGTCCATGTGACACATGCCGTCGGTGTGGACCTGAATTGTCTTCGCTCCCAGACGGTCCATCCGCCTGGCATCCACATCGGAATCGATATCGGCCTCCAGCACGGCGATCTTCAGCTTGTCATCCGCTCTTCGGTGTCCGGCATCGCCACTGCACTCGTCCTGAAGATCGCGGATCGTTCGCGCCAGCAGTGTCGTCTTGCCGGAACCCGGACTGCTCATCAAATTGATCAGCAGCGTCCCTCTTCTCTTCATCTCTTCACGAAGTGCTTCTGCATCACGGTCATTTGACGCGGTTACGCTCTCGTGCAGTTCGATTACCTTCATCGCGCATTCACCTCCCGCTTCAGCCAGCTGATCCAGGCAGCAAAGCCCTCTCCCGTCTTTGCTGAAAGAGGAAGAACCGGCATCTCCGCTGAGCGCCGGTCTGCTTTTTTCCGCTGTGCGGAGACATTTTCGCGCAGCCTGTCAAAATCAAAATCGAAGATCGCAGCCGTATCCGACTTGCTGACCACAAGTAAGTCGCTTACCTGAAACATCAGCGGATACTTCAGCGGTTTGTCATCGCCTTCCGGCACGCTGAGAATCATCACCCGCTTATCCGCACCAACATCGAACTCTGCCGGGCAGACAAGATTACCGACATTTTCGAGAAATACAAGATCCAGGCCGTCCACGCCCATCTCATCAAGGCCTTTTTGTGTCATCACGGCATCCATGTGACAGGAGCCTCCGGTATGAACCTGAATGACCTTTGCGCCGGCTTCTGCCACCGTCCTTGCATCTACGTCGCTGTCTACATCTGCTTCCATCACACCGATGCGGTATGTGTCTTTCAGCTTCCGGATCGTGCGAGCGAGAAGTGTTGTCTTGCCGGCTCCCGGTGAAGCCATGAGATTGATCAGAAAGACTCCCTTCTCTCTCATCCTGGATCGCACCGCATCCGCGATGCTGTCATTGTCCTCCATAATGCGGTTCTTAACTTCAATCACTTTGAATTCGTCATTATTCATGTACAATATGCCCCTTTAAATGATCGATCTTAAAATTATAACATAAATATCAGCTTTATAGAAACATATTTTGTGCATTATTTACTGATTTACGGGCTTCCCGTGAGGCGTGTTATTCCTGCCGGATCAATGGATGTGTACCGAAAGCACAGGTGAGAGATTCCGTTGTTTGCAGGAAGTTGTTCAAAGGAATAAGAAAAAAACGCAGACAGTACCGCCGCGCGTATTACGCGCGAAGCGGTTCTGT
This sequence comes from Bilifractor sp. LCP19S3_H10, assembly GCF_052119185.1. Taxonomy (NCBI): domain Bacteria; kingdom Bacillati; phylum Bacillota; class Clostridia; order Lachnospirales; family Lachnospiraceae; genus Bilifractor; species Bilifractor sp. LCP19S3_H10. The sequence continues at coordinate 185,405 of NZ_JBQKFT010000006.1, read as the reverse complement.
CTGCGTTCCAACGGTGTGCGCCATTTGTGTGAGTGTGTTTCACCGGTCTGTGCCGTTGTGTAAGTGCGTTTCACCGGTCTGTGCCGTTGTGTAAGTGCGTTTCACCGGTCTGTGCTGTTTGTGTGACTGTGATTCACTGGTCTGTGTCATTCGTCTGACTGCAGGCAGCTTTCTGTTCCGCGGTGGGAACCTCTGTGCTGTCAGCGCCGTTTGTCCTGGCGGGAAAGATTTTTGTGAGAAGCATCATGATGACAATCAGCACAATGGTGACGATAAAGATTCCGAGCATCCCGAGGCCCATAACCTTCAGTGATCCAAGAAATGTATTCATTTTCAATCTCCTTTCAGAGTCCTCTTCAGAGAGGTATCTGTTTTTTCAATGTTTCCGCTGAGTTCTTCAGGAATTTCATCAGCCTGTTCAAAGAGAGGGCCTTTATAAGTGAAACTCTAATTATAAGAAATGTCCTCTATAAGAAAAACGTTAAGAAAAACGTTCGCGCGGTCATGCCAGCGGTACAAGGCTCAGGATCAGACCGCCTGCGATAACGGATGCGATCTGGCCGGAGACATTGACGCCTGTGGCCTGCATGATCAGAACATTGGAAGGATCCTCTTTGATGCCCATCTGGGTGATGACTCTGGCAGACATCGGAAAGGCGGATATGCCGCAGGCTCCGATCATCGGGTTGACCTTTTTGTTCTTTGGCAGAAACAGGTTCAGGAGTTTCGCAAAGAGTACGCCTCCGACAGTGTCAAAAATAAACGCGATGAGTCCGAGAAGGAGGATCAGCAGAGTCCTGATATTGAGGAAGTCTTCGGAACGCATCTGTGATGCCACTGTGATTCCAAGCATCAGAGTGATGATGTTGGCGAGGGAGTGCTGGGCCGTATCGGAAAGCGAATCCAGAACTCCGCATTCGCGGACGAGATTTCCGAACATCAGAAAGCCCACCAGGGCGACAGACCGCGGTGCTACAATTCCCGCGATGATGGTGATGCAGACCGGGAACAGAATTTTCACCGGTTTTGACACACTCTGCGGATTGTAGGACATGTGCATGGCGCGTTCCTTTTTTGTCGTCACCGCCCGGATGACCGGCGGCTGAATGATCGGCACAAGAGCCATATAGGAGTAGGCAGCAACGATAATCGCTCCGAGGTATCTGGAGTGAAAATAGTTGGCGACAAAGATGGAGGTCGGTCCGTCTGCCGCTCCTATGATGCCGACGGAAGCGGCATCCTGCAGGCTGAAGCCAAAGAGGGCCGCCAGACTCAGCGTGAAAAAAATGCCGAACTGGGCTGCTGCACCGAACAGCATCATCAGCGGATTGGACAGAAGCGGCGTAAAGTCGATCATGGCTCCAATGCCGATAAAGAGCAGGAGCAGAAAGATCTCGTTGGAAATTCCTGCATTGAAGAGAGTATCGAGTGGCCCCTGTGTCAGTACCCCATTGATTGTCTGCGTGACTGCTCCCGACATCGGGAGATTCACCAGAACTGCGCCAAACCCCATTGGTACCAGTAAAGAAGGCTCCATTTTTTTTACAATGCCCAGATAGATCAGTATACCTCCAATGATCCACATGACAGCCATCTGCCATGTGATGTTCCCCGCATTGGAAAACAGCTCCATAATTCCCTGCATAATTTTGAGTCCTTTCTACAATTTTTCATGCTGCGTGCATCGATCTGCATTTGTACTTCTGACTTAAGCTGACAAATTAAGCTGCTTTTATCGGAAATGAGGTCTGCCGCGCAGAGTCATCCACGGAAGACTCTGTCAGCAGCCGCCCGATACTCTGAAAGTCTTTTTGTCTTATAAAGCTTATGAATCAGACGGTCAGAATCCGGGAAATTCTCTTTCATGAATGGCCACAGCTCCAGCATATGCCGAATGGACACGTATTCATCACCCTGAAATGCATCCATGAAGGATTCCAGCATGGAATCGTGGAAAAGCTTCAGCTCCTCGGCAGTCAGAGAATCTCCTCCGCGGATTTCGCGCACCAGCGCCGGATTTCCGACGAGTCCGCGACCGATCATTATTGCATGTACTTCTGGAAATTTCTCTGCAATCTGCTCATAGTCGCGCACGGTCCGGATATCTCCATTGTAACACACCGGATTTTTTGATCTGCGAAGGCATTCTTCGAAGTAATCCAGATGTACCCGTCCCTGGTAGCCCTCGTCTCTCACTCGCGGGTGAATGGTCAGCTCTGAAATGGGGTAACGATTGTATATCTCCAGAAGAGAAAATACCTCTTCCGGATCGCTGACCCCTAGTCTGGTTTTGATTGAAATCTGCATTTTCCTGTCCGGGCCAGGGGAACTGCCGTAAGAATTCAGTTCCGGATTTTCGAAGCCGGAGGAACTGTCAGAAGAATTCTGTTCGGTCTCTTCGAATACACCGTCGAGAAGTCTTGTCAGAAGTTCCGGTTCGTCGAGGAGGCCGGATCCCTTCTTCTTGGCGGTCACGGTCTTTGAAGGACATCCCAGGTTGATATTAATCTCTGAATACCCGAGTTTTCCCGCGTATTGAATTCCTTTGCGGAAAGCCTCCGGATCGTTCCCGAGAAACTGGGGGACCAGAAAAATGTCCGGATTTTCTGCCGGATCCAGTTCCTTTTTGTCCCTACTCTTCAGCTTCAGATCTCTGGTCACGGAAAGAAACGGCGTATAATATTTATCGATTCCGGGGAAAAACCGGTGATGTACCTGCCGGTAAACCCTTCCGGTGATCCCCTCCATCGGTGCGAAGTATAGTTTCATTCTGTTTTCCCGTTGTGTCATGTGGTTTGTCTGTCGTTGTGAAATTCTTGTGGATGATTGGTGAGAAAACGAACGGGATCCAAAGCCTCTCGGGTTGGACCGGCTGAGACCAGGATCCGCTTGCCAACCAGATCCTTTTCAAATCCTATCACATGATCAAGGACTTCGTAAAGCTTTTGCGGTGAAACCATCTTGCCCTTGCCTGTTGCTCCGCAGGCAGGATACCCGGACTCAAAGGTGGCGATCCAGATGCTTCCGGATCTCCGGAAGAAGCGAACGGTCTGCCGGGAGCCAGTCAACATCTTCCAGATGAGCTGAATCCAGCCATCTGGCTGCCTCGTGTTCTAAAAGCGTAAGGCTGCCACTGCGAACAGTACAATAATAGCATTCCATGACCAGATGAAATCCAGGATAATCGATCTCGATGGTATCGATCAGAGAGCCTGGCGAAATTTCGGTGTCTAGTTCCTCGCGGATTTCCCGGCGGAGTGCCTCCTGCGGGGTCTCTCCGGGTTCTATCTTTCCTCCGGGGAACTCCCATTTGTCCTTAAATTCTCCGTAGCCTCTCTGGGTAGCGTATACTTTCCCATGATGAATGATCACGGCGGCAACCACATGTTTTGTATCCATTTTTTATTCTCACTTTCTGTATTGTTTATCTCAGCAGATGGACATCCTCCCGGCCTTTGACGAATGGTATCATTCTTTCACAATATAATTGTAAAGATCCTGACGGACCGGAATATCAAGCTGATAGTCAACCTCAAAAGCATCATCCATCCGTGTTCCGATGACAGCTCCGGTTTCATCGACTTTATCAAATTTCATTCGGATAGGTTTCGGATCTCCCTGTGCCTGCATTTCACCGAGGAAATAAAACTCCTTTGCTTCCCGGTCGTCCTTATTTTTCCGAAGGAAAAGAAAAATCCGGTTTTCGCGGTCGGCTTCGGTGCGTTTGTAAAAATGATCCGCATCGCTTGATGTGATCTTTCTTGGGTGTTTGGATAGTGCTATGAGTCGGTCTGCTGCAAGAAAACGGTCTTCATATGCGATGGCATCATCGGTCTTGTCATAGTTGATGAATACCGGAAGAGTTTTCGTTCGTGCATCGTAAAAATATCCGCCCAGGTTCTGTGCGTTCATGTTTTTGTCCCAGTTCAGCAGAAGGCAGACCTCTTCATATGTATACTTCCGATACAGTTGAAAATTCGTATCCTTATACCGATTGCTGTAGTTCTTCTGATATTCCTCCAAACCAAATTCCACGGTTTCTTCTACCATCTTTCGGAACGTGTCATTTCTCAATACCCGGAGAAATCCGGCGGAAGCCTGGTAGGTTTCTTCTTTTGTTTTTTCCAGAAAGACACAGGCAGAGAACTTCTTCTGATCAGAGTCTTTTGCAAAACGATTTGTCAGGTTGCGAACAGCAGAGGCAATGGTTGCATCCTTTTCCCGGATTCCACTCCGTGACAGGGCATCTGCATAAGCCTTTATGCGAAAATGGAAGTCATGGTCATGAAGAATATCACGAAGGATGAGTAATTCTTCGGGACGTTTTCCAAAGGCAAGCTTTTTCGAGATAAATCCGAGAATCTGCTCTTCTGTGGCGTCCAGTCTTACAGTATATTCCTGTTCATACTTTTTGAGAAAGCCGTAATAGGAATTGAATTTCATAAAATACTTTGTTATGTTAATGGAACCGTAGGCAGAGAAATCCGTCAGTGAAGGGATTCTGCCGAGCTGGTATTTTAACTTCCGATAGGCATCGTAAAGAAGTTTTATGTCGTTCAGTCTGACGCTGTCAATTGCACTGAAGATTCTCTTACGGGAAATTTTATCAAAGTGTATGGTCGAGCAGCCCGGGATCATGCGGGATCCCTCCTGCACATAGCGGCGGATGTTATCCTTGTTGTAAGAACGATCTCCGGATAGTGCGATCGGAATCATGTAATTATTGGTATAGGCACCGATAAAGTCCAGAATCACGACAAATTCTTTTCCGACCGCTTTCCGAAGACCTCTTCCAAGCTGCTGCACAAAGATGATCGGGCTTTCCGTTGGCCGGAGCAGAATGACCTGATTAATTTCAGGAATATCGACGCCTTCATTAAATATATCAACAGTCAGGATATAGTCGAGCTGTCTGTTCCTGGGCATGTCATCGCTGGTCAGGCGCCGGATTGCCTGCTCTCTTTCGAACTGAGAATCTTCACCGGACAGAAAAACTGTCTGTTTTCCCATCTGATTCATTTTGCAGGACAATTCTCGTCCAAGATCCTTACGACTGCAAAAAATTATACCTTTGACACGATTACCACTATAGCCATAATAATCTGCTTCTCGCAGGATATATTTTACACGGGCTTCTCCCGTCAGATATTGAAAATCTCTGAGGAACAGGGTTTCGTTGTTCTGGAGATCGTGTGCGACCTGCCCATTAACCTCAAGTTCTGTGATGCCAAAATAATGAAATGGACATAACAGATTCTCTTCCATCGCATCCTGAAGGCGAATTTCCGTTGCAATGTTGTGGTCAAACAGGCTGTAAATATCAAAGCCATCAGTTCTCTCCGGTGTAGCTGTCATTCCCAAAAGAAGCTGAGGCTTAAAATATTCCACAATTTTCTGATAGGAAGCAGCACCTGCCCGGTGAACTTCATCAATGATGATGGTCTGAAACTGATGCTTTGAAAAATTGGTCAGTGTTTCATCTCTTGACATGGTCTGAACGGTAGCAAAAAGATAATCTGCGTCTGGTTCCTTCTGGTTTCCGGATATAATCCCATAGGAGACTTTGCTGCCCAGAACCTTACGAAAGCTTTTTTGTGCCTGTTTTGCAATTTGCTCCCGATGAACTAAAAAAAGGACCTTTTCCTGGTTGAGTTCTCTCATCGCGAAGGCGGCCGCATAGGTCTTTCCTGTGCCTGTTGCAGAAATCAGAAGTGCCTTCTTTTCGCCTCTTTTCATCAAATCCCTCAGGCTGGTTATAAAGGCGGTCTGCATCGCATTAGGTTTCAGTCGGTACAACTCAAAATCCAGCGCGCCGCTCTCCTGAATTGCGTCCCGGGCGATCTGACGCTGTTTTCTTGAAATCTCAAACGCTGTTCGGTATTCATCGATAAACGAATGGTATTCTCTGGTTTTGTCCGAAGCCCAAAGATCTTGGAATTCTGTGAGAATACGCTCGGAATATTCTCCGAATTCCGTGGATATGATTTTCGTATTCCATTCTTTATTTTTGGTGAGAGCCGTCAGCGTCATATTGGAGCTTCCGACGATGATCCGATATACATCTTTATTCTTGAAAATATATCCCTTCGTATGGAAGCCCTCGTCATCATCAGACATGTACATTCGTATATCCAGATTGGACAGCTCGTGAAGCTTCTGAATCGCAAGGGGTTCGCTGAAATTCAGGTAATTGGTGGTGAGAATTTTGCCCGGAATCCCCCGCTCCTCTAACTCCTTAAATGTCTGAAGCAGTGGAGTTATTCCACCGAGTGTGATGAAAGCGACACTGATGTAAAATTCTTCACATTGAAGCAGTTCATTCTCCAGTGCCGACAGGACCTTCCTGCCTTCGTGGTAATTATTGGATACGAATTCCGGCTTATAAGCGAGATTTGTATTGACTGAACCGTCAATAAACGCAGAATACATTCCTTTCTCAAGCTGTTTAACGTATTCTGTGAGAATTTCCTGATGGTCCGCTTTCATGATGGGTCTCCATTCTTACAGGTTTGATCCTGCGGGTGTAAACGATCAGCTGTTTTCACATACCGTGACATTGAAATTATCCGCCGACACGTTTAGGATGCATTGACAATCCTCCTGACCATATCAGCCATTTGTTATCTTGCACATCTGACGCAAAAATCAGACAGGTTGACAAATTCCACCATTCCGGTTATATTGTCTTTAGTGATCAGGTTCCGGACACCTACGAGGACTGGAACCGCGGGAGGACCTGCGGGCCCTCCTTTAATTTTGCATTGGAGAACCGCTATGATAAAACCCTATCTCAATTATTCGGATCAAATCAATCTGCTCTCCCAAAGCAAAGGATTGATCATTGCTGATATCCCATATGCAACGCAAACGTTAACAGACATCGGCTATTTTTCACTGATCGGCGGATATAAAAGCCATTATTGCGAAATATCTCAAAGCAAGTACTCGTTTGTCCGAATCTGACCTCTAACATACATGGGATTTCCTTCAAACTGGGACGATATCTCCAGGTACCATCTTTGATAACGTTGTTAAATATGATTAAATTGCGTCAAACTACAATGGTTTCATACTTTTTTCTCACTTTCTGTATTGTTCGTCATTATGCGTCAATAATAATTTGATGAACAATTATGATTCATTGACGAGTTTCCCGGTCATACGATCGATCGTCATAGCCAGCACATTCACTCTGCCACCCGCTTTCGCAATCTCTTCCTCTACCGCTTCATGAGATGGATAGAATTTTCTGCCGAGCATACGGCAATGTTCGATTGCCTTATCATGATCGGTAACTGTCTCCAGTCTTCCCAGGCAGACCACACTCTTGATATTCAGAGCCCACTCGCCTTCCTTCACAAAGCCTTCGTCCATTACGGTGAAACAGACCTTATTGTCCTTTGCGAGTAGATCGATTTTCAGGCCATCCCTTGCGCCATGGAAGTAGAGCCTGCCATCCGCTTCATCGTAATACTGATTCAGTGGAATTGCGTATGGATAGCCATTCTCTCCGTGGAAGGCCATAATACCGCGTGGAGCCTTCTTTAAGACTTCGATACACTCTTCTTTTGTAATTTCCTGTTTAAAGCGCCGCATCTTTTTAAATTCAGCCATGTTTTTCTCCTCTTTCACCGATCAGTCTTTCTTTCGTCTTATCAGATATAAATAAAATAACACAAATTTCAGAAGATGTAATGAAGAAAACGGATGAGTGGCAGGAAAGCGGTATTTGTAATGGAGGCAGAACGGATGGGATTTGCCGGGGAATTTGCAGACATTAATTGCTATTTCGATGGTATTGAAGCATAATGGCTTTATGAGAATATGAAAAGAAAAGAGGATTCTCGCGAAAGGTGGTGCTGTGAATGCTTCAGAAGTTGAATAGTCCTTTTATGTACATGGTTTGTGGTACGGTCATTTTGTTTGTCGCGATCGTTTGTGTTGTCTTTCTTGTGCGATCATACCGTGCGGGAAAGGCTATGGGAATGGACCCGAAGGCTCTGAAACATGCGATTGCGTCCAGCGCCACCTTCACGATTCTTCCTGCTGTCGGCATCCTGCTCGGTGTCATTGCCCTCTCGGGAAGTCTGGGAACTCCCTGGCCTTGGCTGCGGCTGTCTGTCATCGGGGCGCTTCACTATGAGACACAGGTGGCAGAAGCTGCGTCAGAGGCGGTGGGAATCGGAAGCCTTTCTATTGCGCATATGACCCCGCAGGCTTTTACTACGATTGCGTTTCTGATGAGTGTCTGCATCATGTGGGGAATGATTCTTTCTATTCTGTTCAATAAGCGCTATACCAGCCGTCTGAGTAACAGAGGAGCTCAGAAGAATGAAGCGGGTTTTGGCGATTCTGCGATGACTGCCATGTTTGTGGGACTGGTTAGCGCCTATATCGGGAGCTATATCGGAAATTTTGTATCCGGAAGTGGAAACTTCACCTTTCAGGGAAATGCAGTTCCATTGGTTGTTGCCGCTGTATCCGCTGCCGCGATGGGACTTTTTACGTTCTTCTCTGAGAAAAAGGGTCTGCGGTGGCTTGAGAATTTCTCCGTAGCGGGCAGCATGCTGATCGGGATGGCTGCCGCCGTTTTTCTCGGATAACCGGAAAATCGCAGGAATGCGGGAAGTGGGATACAGACTTTTAGCAGGAATGCGGGAAGTGAGATACAGACTTTAGGTTGAAGGGAGAGCATATGCGAACACAGAAAAAAGAAAATAATATTTTTGAAAATACTTTGATACAGGAAAATGCTTCCGCACAAGAAAAGGCTTCCACACAGGAAAATATATCCGCACAGGAGAATGGTTCTATTCAGAAGGGCACTTCTTCCGGAAAGGACAGCTCTGCCGCAAAAACAGAAAGAGTATATGCTATGAAGGATGACTCTTTTTCTGTTGAGCAGTATCACAGGGGAACGCACCGGATTGGTAGAATTTCAAGCGCAGTCACACTGGTTCTGCTTGTCGGCGCTCCGTTTGTGATCGGAATCTATCTGCATGCCATGCCGGATCTTTCCGCTGCCGCCAAGGGCTTTCTCTCAGTGGGACTGATCTGGACCGTCTCAAGCGTCGTAGAGTTTCTGGTATATACGCCTATGCTTGGAGCCGGCGGCGGGTATCTGGCGTTTATGACCGGAAATCTGATCAACATGAAAATTCCATGCGCGATGAATGCGCGTGACATTGCAGGAACGAAGGCGGGTACAGTGGAGAATGAAATTATTTCCACGCTCTCAATTGCCACTTCCTCACTTGTGACAATCGCGGTTCTCGCACTCGGAGTTCTGCTGCTGCAGCCTTTGCAGCCGGTTCTGCAGAGTCAGACTCTCGCCCCTGCATTTGAGAACGTCGTTCCCGCACTGTTCGGCGCGATGGCATGGCAGTATTACCGCAAAAATCTTCGGCTTGCCATAATCCCGTTGGCTGGCATGACAGTTCTCTTTGTTTTTGTTCCATCCCTGACCGCACAGACGAGCATGATGATCCTTCCGTCCGGTGCGCTCTCTATTTTGCTGGCGTGGATGGAATACCGTAAGGGAACCACAAATTGCCGCAGGAAAAATGGCGGAAACGGTAAGTAAAACACTGAGGATTGAAAGGAATACGGCGAAAGCGGTAAGTAATATACTGAGGAATGAAAATAAAACGGCGAAGGCGGTAAGTAAAATGTTGAAGCCTGAAAGAAAAACGAAAAAGGAAAGAAAAAATGAAAGGAGTACGTCCTCATGAAACTGGTTCTTCTCGTAATTGCTGCCATTCTTCTCCTGCTGGCAGTTCTTTTGTGTGCAGCCTGGATTCATACTCTGCTTGTGCCACGGAAAACAGCGGATTATGTGCCGCATCCGGACGAAAAACGTGCGCTGGAATATGCGCAGAAGCTTTCCCGCATGGTGGCCTGTGACACCACCTCGCATCAGGGTATGCACGACAGGGAAAAATTTCTCGGCTTCCAGAAACTGTTGGCGGAGATGTTCCCACTTGTGCACGAGAAGCTGGAAAAAACAGAAATTGACGGGAATCTCCTTTTTTATTGGGAAGGGAAAAAACATAATCGTCCGATTGTCCTGATGAGTCATCAGGATGTTGTGCCCGCAGAGGGAGACTGGATTCATCCTCCGTTCGCGGGCGATATCGCGGACGGGAAGGTGTGGGGACGCGGCGCATCCGATACGAAATGCTCTGTGATGGGCTTCTTTCAGGCTGTGGAGGAACTGCTTTCCGAGGGATTCAGCCCGGAACAGGATGTCTGGCTCTCTTCCTCCTGCACGGAGGAATGGGCTGGTGACGGCTGCCCGAAGCTAGTGGATGAACTAAAACGAAGAGGTGTTCATCCCTATCTGGTCTGTGATGAGGGCGGTGGAATCATCACAGACCCGATCGGGGGCATTAAGGGAAATTTTGCTATGGTCGGCGTTTTTGAAAAGGGAAAGGCGGATGTAAAATTCACAGCAACGGGCAGAGGCGGACACGCAAGTGCCCCGTCAAAAGGTTCTCCCATTGCGAGGCTTGCAGCTTTTGAGAATGATGTAGAAACGCACAATCCCTTCCGGGTGAAGATGCTTCCGGAAGTCACCGCGATGTTCCGGACACTGGGACCCTACGCTGGATTCGGTCTCCGGTATCTCTTCGAGAATCTCTGGCTCTTTAAGGGACTGCTGACACATGTCATGCCGTCCATTTCTGCTCAGGGAGCAGCCATGCTTCGAACAACGATTGCCTTTACCATGCAGTCTGGATCGGATGCGGTAAATGTCATCCCTCAGGAGGCTTCTGTGTCCGCGAACCTTCGGTTTATTCCTCACCAGGGAATGGAGGAAAGCCTCGCTCTTATTCAGAAACGGGCAGAAAAATACGGTCTGACCATGTCAGTCATGCACAAGAACGACTACACCCGCCCCATCGATATTCACGGAGAAGCATTCCGGATGTTTCAGGGTGTGATTTCGGAGACCTTTGATGGCATGACCGGAATTCCCTATGTGATGACAGGTGCTACTGATGCCCGCTGTTATCAGGAAATTTGCGACAATGTAGTACGGTTTGCACCGGTCATCTACGGACCGGAACAGATGAAGGGCATGCACGGAATTAACGAAAATATTGCGTACAACTGTCTGCCCGGATGTGTTGATTTTTACAAAAACCTGATACGCGCACAATGAGCACATTTTTTCCGACCCGTTAGCCCTATCCTGATTCAAAAGTCAAGAGCATTGTTTTGACGGGAGCAGAATACCAACGGACAGAAGCAGAATCCCGGTTAACAGAATGAACTTTGAGCAGGCCATCATGGAACGAGATAAAACACGCTGCGCGAGTTTTATCTCGCTATCGCGACGCTCGCCGCACACGAATACTTCGCATTCGGCTGCGGCTCACTGTTCGCGTAAATCAAAAAAGCCAGCGCACCAGTCCCGTTGGGGAACAGTGCGCTGGCTTTAAAACTCGACAATCCAGCTTTGATAAATGAATCAGCACTGCATTGCGTTTGATCCCAGTCAGAATCCGAATCGTTCAGCATCATACAGATGACAGGCATATATCCGGTTCTGCGCTCTTAAGCGGTTAAGAATTACCGGATCTGTGCTTTCAGTACATTCTCGGCATCTGCAATGGCGTCGTTGATTCTGGTGGCATCCTTACCGCCGGCCTGTGCCATATTCGGGCGGCCGCCGCCTCCTCCACCGAGGATCTTTGCGGCAGAGCGGATGATGTTGCCTGCATGTGCGCCTTTTCCAACGGCAGTGTCATCCGCCATGCACATCAGGTTGACCTTTCCGCCGTTGTCTGCCAGAAGAAGGATGACGCTGCCGTCTCCCAGCTTTGTCTTCAGGCTGTCACCAAGATTCCTCAGCTCATCAGGATCTACATCCTTAAGAGCGGAGGCGACAAATTTCACGCCGTTGATGTCCTTTGCGTTTCCGGTGACATCACCCAGGGCATTCTGTGCTTCCTTTGCCTTCAGCGACTCGTTCTCACTGCGGGATGCCTTGAGTTCATCCTGAAGTTTTCGGATATGATCCGCGAGAGTGTCAGGGGTTGCCTTGAGGAGGGAAGCGGCATCCCTTAACTGTGCTTCCAGCTTTTCGTAATATTTCCTTACGTTGTCGCCGGTCAGCGCCTCGATCCGGCGGACGCCGGCAGCTACGCCGCTCTCGGACAGAATCTTGAACTGTCCGATCTGCAGGGTATTGGATACGTGGGTACCTCCGCAGAGCTCCGTTGAAAAGTCGCCCATGCGAACGACACGTACCTTATCGCCATATTTCTCACCGAAGAGCGCCATAGCACCACTCTTCTTCGCGTCGTCAAGACTCATGATTTCTGTCTTAACCGGAAGTCCTGCCTGGATCTTCTCATTGACAAGGTCTTCTACCTTCTTCAGCTCTTCCGGGGTCATTGCCTGGAAATGGCTGAAATCGAATCTGGTGCGGTCTGCGTCCTGGTAGGAGCCGGCCTGCTCTACATGGGTGCCGAGCACTTCACGGAGCGCCTTCTGGAGAAGGTGTGTCGCGCTGTGGTTGCGGCAGGTCGCCATGCGTTCTTTCTCATCGACCTTCAGTGTGACTGTGTCGCCCAGCTTGAACATGCCCTTTACGACCTTGCCGATGTGGGCAATCTTATTGCCGGCTACGTGTTCGGTCGCGGTTACCTGAAATACGGCAGCTCCCTTTCCGAGCGCGGCAGCCTCATTGTCGTCGCTGCCGAGAACGATGGTTCCAATGTCGCCGACCTGTCCGCCCATCGTTCCGTAGAACGGTGTTTCAGCGGTGATAATGGCGCCGGACTGTCCGTCCGCGAGGGCTTCCACGACGGAGTCACTGTCCTCTTCCTCGCCTGCGAAGGCTGCCATTGCTACGATCCGGCTGTCTGCCTGTGTTTTGTCATAGCCGATAAACTCGGAGTTGATGGCTGGATCCATTTCCTCATAGATGGTCGCCGCTGCGCCCATGTAGGTCGAGGATTTTCCGGATTTCTTGCGGTCCTCGCGCGCGGTTTCCTTCTGCTTTTTCATTGCGGCGTTGAAGCCCGCTTCATCAACGGTATAGCCCTTTTCTTCCAGAATTTCCTTTGTATTATCAATGGGGAATCCGTAGGTATCGTAAAGCTTGAAGGCATTCTCACCGGAGAGCTCTTTTCTGCCGGCTGCCTCCAGTTCATCCTCCATGCTCTGAAGGATGTCCATGCCCTGCTCATAGGTTTTCTCGAATTTGTCCTCTTCTGCCTGGATGACGTTCAGGATGAAATCTCTCTTTTCCTCCAGCTCCGGATAGCCGTCCTTCGAGCCCTCGATTACATTCTCGGCGAGTTTTGTCAGGAAGGAACCCTTGATGCCGAGCTTTCTTCCGTGACGGACCGCGCGGCGGATGATTCGGCGCAGAACATATCCGCGGCCGTTGTTGGACGGCATGATGCCATCGGAGATCATGAAGGTCATGGCTCTTGCGTGGTCGGTGCAGATTCGGACGGATACGTCGGTATCGTGGGTGTCGGGCTGCTCGTAGGCGATGCCTCCCGCAAGAGTGCATACGAGGTCACGAAGTGATTTTACAGTATCGACATCGAACAGGGAGCCGACGCCCTGAACGGCAACGGCGAGACGCTCAAGTCCCATTCCGGTATCGATGTTCTTCTGTACGAGGTCGGTGTAATTGCCGTGTCCGTCGTTGTTGAACTGGGAGAAAACGACGTTCCATACTTCCATGAAGCGGTCGCCCTCTCCGCCCATGACATCCTCCGGTCCGTTTCCGAATTCGGGACCTCTGTCATAGTAAATCTCTGTACAGGGACCGCAGGGGCCGGAGCCGTGCTCCCAGAAGTTATCCTCCTTGCCGAATTTGTAGATGCGCTCTGCAGGGATGTGCATGTCATTGAGCCAGATATTGTAGGACTCATCGTCTTTTTCATATACGGAGGGATACAGTCTGTCCGCGTCGAGACCGACAACCTCGGTCAGGAATTCCCACGCCCACGGAATCGCCTCTTTCTTGAAGTAGTCTCCGAAGGAAAAGTTTCCAAGCATCTCGAAGTACGTGCCGTGACGGGCGGTTTTTCCGACGTTTTCCAGATCACCGGTACGAATGCATTTCTGACAGGTGGTAACTCTTCTTCTCGGCGGAATCTCCTGCCCGGTGAACCAGGGCTTCATCGGAGCCATGCCAGAGTTGATGATCAGAAGGGAATTGTCATTGTGCGGAACGAGTGAAAAACTGTTCAGCCTCAGACAGCCCTTTGATTCAAAAAATGAAAGGAACATCTCACGGAGTTCGTTGACTCCGTATTTTTTCTTTGGTGCCATAACTGCTTCCTCCTGCTTTCGTGAACTCTGCAGTTGTCCACGAACTGTTTATTGTGAAAAATCCGTACGAAACTGCCCGTCGGCAGCACGTACGGAATTAATCTTACCACTATATGAACTTCATCGCAATCCCAAGCTTCTGCACAAGAAGTGCGGGGCCAAAAGGGAAAGTGTGGACTCTTCGAAAACGCAGACAGGCATGTCACGCCGCACGCGAAAGAGCCTGGAAGTGATTCCCGCATTGTCGTTTATTCGACAACTACTTTCTTGATATTCTTCTTGCCCTTCTTGATCAGGAGACCTTCTGTGGGGATATCCGTCTTCTTCACTTCGTATTTGAAGTCATCGATCTTGCTCTCGCCGACGGTAATGCTGTGATCTTTGGTGATGGCGCGGCGCGCGTCGGAGCGGGAACCGCACTGTTCGGTTTTTACGAGGAGACTGATGATATCAATGGCATCGTTTTCGTTAAAGTCATCCTGAGTGAGGACAACGGAGGGAACGGTGTCGAGACTTCCGGCACCCTTGAAGACCGCTTCGGCTCCTGCCTGCGCTTTTTTCGCCTCGTCCTCTCCGTGTACCAGAGAGGTAAGCTCATATGCCAGGATTGATTTTGCCTCGTTCAGCTTGCTGCCTTCCCATTTATCCATCTCATCGATCTGTTCCAGCGGAAGGAAGGTCATCATGCGGAGAAATTTCAGTACGTCAGAGTCGTCAACATTTCTCCAGTACTGGTAGAAATCATAAGGCTTGTATTTGTCCGGATCGAGCCATACAGCGCCGCCCGCGGTCTTGCCCATCTTTGTTCCGTCATGCTTCAGAAGCAGAGAAATGGTCATGGCATAGGCGTCCTTGTTCAGCTTCTTGCGGATGAGGTTGATGCCGCCGAGCATGTTGGACCACTGATCGTCGCCGCCGAACTGCATCTGGCAGCCGTAATCCTGGTACAGTCTGTAGAAGTCGTAGCTCTGCATCAACATATAGGAAAATTCAAGGAAGGAAAGTCCGGTCTGCATGCGGTTGACATAGCAGCGCGCGCGGAGCATTTCGTTTACATTGAACTGAGATCCGATGTCACGCATGAAATCCAGGAAGTTCAGATCACGGAGCCAGTCCGCATTGTTGACGATCTGTGCCTTTCCTTCGCCAAATTCGATGAAGCGGGACATCTGCTTCTTGAAGCATTCTACGTTGTGATCAATCATATCAACGGTCATCATCTTCCGCATGTCGGTGCGGCCGGAGGGGTCGCCGATCATCGCAGTGCCTCCGCCGACAAGGGCGATCGGCTTGTTACCCGCCGCCTGAAGTCTCTTCATCAGCAGCAGGGCCATGAAATGGCCGACATGCAGGGAATCAGCGGTCGGATCAAAGCCGATATAAAAGGTGGCTTTTCCCTGATTGATGAGATCGGCGATTTCCTTTTCGTCTGTGAGCTGCGCGAGCAGTCCGCGCGCCTGAAGTTCTTCGTAAAGTGTCATTGTTTTGCTATTCTCCTTTTCTGTTTGATTCCGCTGGCTGGTCCTTCCGTTGGGAAATGAAGTGCACAGCGAATGTGCGCGATGTGTCCGGTTCTCCGGTACGGACAGAGCTTTTCACCTTGATGTGGCTTTCGGGTCTATATAATGCATAAAAAAACTCCCGTCCCGAACCGTAATTCATTCAGGACGAAAGCTTAAAATTCTTCCGTGGTACCACCTAATTTTACGGGTATCTCACGATATCCGCCTCCTGGAGTATCTGTGCGCCGTTATCATGAGATGAAACAGCTGAACATGGAATGCATGGACATGAACAGCAAATACTCCGGCGTTTATAACGTGCGCCACTACGCTGCAGCCTACTGTAAATGTTTCGGTGCAGAGCTCGGGGATGTATTCGTGAAAAAACTCTTCCTGCGCCTCTCACCTGCCGGCAGCTCTCTGAAGGCTTCTGTTCTTTCCTACTTCTTCCCGTCATTGCCTGTTGTTATGAAATTGATCATGCTTTGGAGTATATAGAGTTCGCGGGACAAAGTCAAGCCATTTGGTTATTCGGCGGTGCTTCTTTCTCAATTGCAAAACTAAATGCCATCTGGGGGGAATTTAATTTTGCAATTTTGCAATTGAGGGTTATATATACTGCCCGGTAATGCTTTCACCTGTCTGTTTGATTTCATCCGGTGTCCCGAAGGCAACGATCCTGCCGCCTTCCTTTCCGCCGCCGGGTCCCATGTCGATGATGTAATCGGCATTCTTAATGACATCAAGGTCATGCTCTATGACAATGACCGTTGCTCCATGGTCGATCAAAGTCTGAAAAACATGCAGCAGTGTCCTCACATCCTTCGGATGCAGGCCGATTGTCGGTTCATCAAAAACAAACACAGAGTCGCTCTGGCCCTTTCCCATCTCGCTGGCCAGCTTTAAACGCTGCGCTTCGCCGCCGGAAAGTCCCGGTGTTTCCTCTCCGAGGGTCAGATAGCCGAGCCCTAAGTCGTGCAGTACCTGCAGGCGCTGCTGCAGGAGTTTAAGCCCGCCGAGGGCGTGAAGCACCTGATCCACGCTCATATTCATGAGTTCGGGCAGACTGTATTCGTTTCCGTCCTTTGCTTTTCTGCGGATATCAAAAGCATCTCTGCTGTACCGGGAGCCCCGGCAGTCCGGGCAGGGAATCTTCACGTCGGGCAGGAACTGGACGTCCAGAGAGATTTCCCCCGTTCCGTCACAGGTCGGACAGCGGAGCTTTCCCGTGTTATAAGAAAAGTCTCCCGCCTTAAAGGAGCGTTCCTTTGCGTCTTTTGTTTTCGCGTAAACTTTTCGGAGCCCATCATGGACATTCGCGTACGTCGCCACGGTCGAGCGCACATTGATGCCGATCGGCGTCGCGTCGATCAGCTTGACCTGTGTGATGCCTTCCGCTTCGATGTTTTTCACATGTGCCGGCAGCTTCTGCCCGCTGATCTTTGCCCTGAGTGCCGGAATCAGGCTTTCGAGCACCATGGTCGTCTTTCCGGACCCGGAGACACCCGTCACCACGGTGAGCCGTCCCATCGGGATCCGCACATCCAGTGGATGTACGGTGTGAATCATCTCTGTTTCCAGATGAATGATGCCTTTCTCAAACATGGCGGCCGGCTTTGTAACCGGGCGGATTCTTGCTTCATATTGATCGGAGAGGTACGGCCCGATAACGGATTCCGGATTTTTCGAGACATCCTCGATGCTCCCCTCTGCAATAACCGTTCCTCCGTCCGCGCCGGCTCCTCTGCCCATCTCAATCATCCAGTCAGCGTGTTTTAGAACCTGTGTGTCATGATCGACAAGGACAACCGAATTCCCGTCCGAGCGCAAATCGTCCATTACGCCGGTAAGACCCTTGAGATTATATGGATGCAATCCGATTGACGGCTCATCGAGAACATAGAGCACCCCTGTTGTACGGTTGCGGACTGCCCTTGCGAGCTGCACGCGCTGTCTTTCACCGGTGGAAAGCGTCGATGCCGCTCTGTCAAGAGAAAGATAGCTAAGCCCCAGATCCATCAGCCGCTTTGAGACGTCCAGGAAGGATTCACAGATATTTTCTGCCATGGGACGCATCTCTTCCGGCAAAGAAGCCGGAACGCCCTTCACCCAGGGAATTAGTTCCGAGAGCGTCATGGCTGTGGCTTCATCCAGCCCTATTCCTCGAAGCCTGGGCGCGCGGGCGGCTTCTGAAAGTCTGGTTCCGCGGCAATCCGGGCAGACATCCTCTTCCAGATATTTTTCGAGCCGCTTCATTCCCTTCTCGTCCTTGACCTTGGCAAGGGAATTCTTCACGGAATTGACCGCACTGTAATAATTAAAATCCATATCCGCCGGTTCAAGCGTGTTCGGATTGATGTAGTGGATGTGGTGCTTTTTCAGCTCGCCGTGATAGACAATCTCCTTCTCCTCCGGTGTCAGATCGCGGAACGGAATATCTGTCCGGACGCCCATCGTGCGCACGATATCCTTCATCAGGGACCACATGAGCGTTCCCCATACAACGACGGCACCTTCGTCAATGGTCTTGGAATCATCCGGCACCAGGGCTGCCTCATTCACCGTCTGGACGACTCCTGTTCCGCCGCAGGTCTTGCAGGCGCCGGTGCTGTTGAAGGCAAGCTCTTCTGCTCCGGGACCGTAGAATTTCGCGCCGCAGACCGGGCAGGTGATTTCCTGCATGGCCGCAACGGAAAGAGACGGCGGACAGTAATGTCCGTTTGGACAGCGGTGGCTCGCAAGCCGCGAAAACATAAGCCGCAGACTATTGAGCAGCTCCGAAAGTGTTCCGAATGTACTGCGGATACCGGGAACTCCGGGCCGCTGGCGCAGTGCAAGCGCCGCCGGCACGTAGCGGACATCATCCACATCCGCCCGTTCCGCCTGCGTCATCCTCCGGCGCGTATAGGTAGAGAGAGATTCCAAATATCTGCGGGATCCCTCCGCATACAGCGCGCCAAGCGCAAGCGAGGATTTTCCCGATCCGGAGACCCCCGCAATCGCCACGATCTCATTAAGCGGGACATCTACATTGATATTCTTGAGGTTATGAACCTTGGCGCCGCGTATTTCGATGTACTTTGGCAGCATCTTCCTCTGTTTGATTTCACTGGACATAACAATGACCCCTTTGCCTTTCTGGTCCCCTATTTTTATTTACGCGAACAGTGAGCCGCAGCCGAATGCGAAGTATTCGTGTGCGGCGAGCGTCGCGATAGCGAGATAAAACTCGCGCAGCGTGTTTTATCTCGTTCCTGATAGTTGTGTTGCTCTTTGTATCCATTATCATACTGTATTTCAATTTTATATCAAGTAAGCAGATTTTTCTAACATGGTATCTTTTGTGATACCATCTCGAAAGCCGGTGGCAATGTCAGAGATTTTGGCCTTTCCTTAACGGGAAAAAGAGTACAAAAAAGCACTGTCTGATTCAATTGCTAAACTGATCTCCCAATGTCCGTGATTTCCGCTTCCAACGTAATGTAATTCATCCATTTTGTTAATTATCCTTCGAAGAGAACGGAGACTGATGGATAACTTTTCCGCCATTTCTTTCCGGGTAATTCTGTTATTTGACTTCACCATTGAGAGAATGCCAGATTCATAGGATTCTCTTATTTTTTCTTCATCGTGAGTGCCATCGTAAGTGCCACCGTGAATGACATTGGCACTCAAGCCTGTCCCCCAGCCTTCTCCGCAGCGACGGTGGAATCTTACCGTAAATCCATCATCGTCCCCACGATATTCCACTTTGCAGCCGACTTTATTCCTTTCAATATGATCTTCTTCCACAGCTCATCCGCGGAACGAAATGTACCGGAATTTTGTCCGTTACAGAATAACTTCTGTCTGTTTTCATCCGATCCAGATACTCCACTGCTTTTCCCGCGCGCAAAAACACATCCTGCCGGACGGATGATAACTGCGGCATGACATTTCTACATAACTCCATGTCGTCAAATCCCACAACCCAGATATCTTCCGGGACGCGTATCCCCGCGTGAATCAGAAAGTACATAATTTCAACCGCATAATAATCCGATGCAGCAAATACCGAATCATAATCCTGAAATACCGGTAAGATATCCCGATAATGTGCCTGTCTTTCTTTTTTACTCATAGGCACTTCCAGAAAATCAACTGTTCTTCCATAACCGGAGCAAAGACCCTCATATCTGTCAAAATCCGGTTTCAGCCGGTTATCCGCGATAAATAATATCTTCTCTCTGCCGTTTTCCCTGAAGAACGCGCCGACCTGCCTTCCTCCGTCATAATCATCCAGCATCAGATTGCAGATGTTTCTGTCATTCTGAAAGAAGCCGTCATATACAACAAACGGTATCCTGATGCGGTCACGAAGTTTCTGATACTCATCTTCGCAGAAACCCATGATTACCATCCCATCCATATTCCACATCGATGCGAAGGGGACAATATCCATGATGTCGTTTGTCTTCTTCAGCATCAAAAAATATCCATGGCTTTCCAGCGCATCGGATAACGCATTGACTGCGCCGCTGACGAACGGGTCTTCCAGAACATGTCCTTCATATTTCGGATGATTGTTTACGACCACTCCGACAATTCTCGAATTGTTCTGCGAAAGGAGCGTCGCGGCCATATTCGGAATATATCCTCTTTCAACGAGTTTTTCCTGCACACGTCTGACCGTTGCGTCGGATATCTTTTTTGTTTTGCCGTGGATAACATTGGAAACCGTCGCTGTACTGACGCCTAATTCATCTGCAATATCAATAATCCGGATCTTCTTTTCATCCCACATATTCATCTCCGATTATTGTAGTGTATGCATCCATTTTCTGCTTCTGAACATAATAACAGATACGATCAGACGGACCAGTTCTTCCTGCGATAAAATAAAGTAGACCCAGATAACCGGAATCTTAATATACAATCCTGTAAGCAGCGCCAGAGGTACGCCGATCAGCCAGGTTCCCATCATGTCAATCATCATGACGTACTTTGTTTTTCCGCCGCTTCGGATGATTCCGCCTCCCAGTATCATATTCTGTACCTTCACAGGCATCAGGATCGCAAATGCTGCCATAATATCTGCGCCAATTCCGCGAACATCTCCTGATACGTTGAACAGTTGAACATACGGATTTCTGATCAAAATCAATAACAGCGTGAAGACCAGTGATCCGGCCACTCCAAGACCGCATAGCTTTTTGGAATCCTCATAAGCAGCATCATATTCCCTGCTGCCCAGCCTTTTGCCGATCAGAATCCCTGCTGCCTGAGACAGGCCACTTAATGCTCCCATGGTCAGGCCTTGAACAGCGCCCGTCAACGACATTCCTGCCAGTTCATTAGTCCCCATATGCCCATAAACATATGTGTATACGCTTTGTCCCACGGACCAGAAAAACTCATTCAAAACAATCGGCAGAAGCATCAGAAAGTACTGCGAATATCCTGCCTTTCCAAGGCTTAACGAAATACGAATCCGCCCATATAATCTGCAAAAACACAGGATGGAAATCAGTGCTCCTGCTGCCTGGGATATGACACTCGCATATGCGGCACCTGCTATTCCAAGACGCGGCGCGCCAAAATTTCCAAATATAAAGC
This sequence comes from Bilifractor sp. LCP19S3_H10, assembly GCF_052119185.1. Lineage (NCBI taxonomy): Bacteria > Bacillati > Bacillota > Clostridia > Lachnospirales > Lachnospiraceae > Bilifractor > Bilifractor sp. LCP19S3_H10. The sequence goes on along the minus strand of NZ_JBQKFT010000006.1, from coordinate 164,007 downwards.
AGTAGTTTAAAACTGTATTGAGCAAAGCAGAAAAAATGCCGATATAAAGTGGCCAGGTTGATTTGTCCCGGCATCGCAGCGCCGTCCCCAGAATGTTACAGATCCCCAGCGGAATGAATGTCCATGAGATAATCCCGAGATATGTGCTGCCCTCTGCGATTACCTGCTCTTCTTCCGTAAACATTCCCACGAACGGATTCTGGAAAAGGCTGAAAACAGATAGAAAGGTAAGCCCGGTTAATATCATCACCAGAAAATTGATACAGATGCTCTTTTCCTCTGCTTTTCTGTTGTGGTTGCCAATGTACTGCGAGATCATGATTCCTGTGATCGTACTGATTGCTCCAATGACAAACGCATAAATAAAACTGGGCTTTCCGGCAATTTCAACCGCAGCAACACTTTTATCTCCAAGCTGACCGACCATGATCTGATCGACCATGGAAAAGGAAGACTGCAGCATGGATTGTAATGCCACCGGTATGGAGATGCGCAGCACATCTTGTAAAAATCTTTTATCTGACATGGGGTTTCTCCTTTACGCTTTTGTTCCATAGTATTTAAAAAAAGCTCATTCCACAATAGGTTAATCGCGTAACCCGCATATAATAATGTCTTTTTGCGCTCTTATAATTTGCAACTTCCTGTAATCCTTGTAACGGTTTAAGGCCTCACTTCTTAACAATTAAACAATTCTTTCAGAATCAGACACACTCATCAAGCCCTCATAGCTGTCAATCGCGGTCTGGAAACTGTATATCTGAATATGCAAAGTGAATTATTTATCACATTTATTGTTGACAAGTAATTTTGATGTGATATATTTATAACACAAGTGACAAATATATCACACAGGAGGCATTATGAATAAAAAAGTCAGTATTACAGAATTAATGGCAGAAACTGCAGTTCTTACCATTGGTTTGACATTCTACTATTGGTGCTGGGTAAGAACGGATTGGAAAGAATCCTACACGTATATTCAAAATGCTGTCGCAGGAGGGATCATATGTATTATTTTCCTGATATCATACAGAGTCCGGAAATTTCACAAAGAACCCATCGATGAGCTTGCAAGAGCAAATTTAAAAAGATGTGACTCCATCTGTCTGAAAATATTTGCAGCAGCAATGGCTTTGACTGCATTTATTGGCGGCACATTGGGGCATGTAGCTAATACTGCATCTTTCATGGGCTGGGTTATTATGATTTCGCTGATCATCATTTCCATACTGCGAATTATCATTTTCAAGGTAATGGATCAGAAGGGAGTATGAGGTGGCACTTGTTACAAAAATAAAAGAATTCCGTGAAAAAGCAGGATTAACGCAGGCGGATCTCGCGGAGAAAGTTGGTGCCCGGAGGGAGACAATTGTTCATCTGGAAAACGGTAAATATAATCCCTCATTAAAGCTGGCAATGGATATTGCAAGAGTATTTGACGTTACTGTCGAGGAATTATTCACCTTCACAGACGGAGGTAAATAGGTGGTTCCGTTTTCAGGCAAAAAGGGTGGTCGGTAAACGCCGAATCTTTTTTTGAAAAATGTACTCACGAGACATAGAAAAAGTCCGAAAACCCAGTTTATTCCGGGTTCCGGACTTTCAATATTTATTCCAGCTCAATGATGAGCTGTTAGTCTTCAACCTTGCGGACGAGGAGATCGTAGGTTCCGTCTTCGTTATCGATGAGCTTCAGAATCTTGTGGCCTTCTTCTTTAATGCTTCTCGGCACGTTCTGCACCGGCTCTCCGTCATTCATATGAACAGAGAGAACCTGACCGTCGTCAAGCTCCTCGAGGGCAACCTTTGCCTTTACAAAAGTAACCGGGCAGACTACATCCGTGATGTCTACAGTTTCGTCAACCTGAATTCCGTCGATTTCCTTTGCCATTTGTCTTTCCTCCTGCGGATAAAATATGGATCCTGTGTATCTGTTTCGGATTGTCCGGAATTATTTCTGAAGATCGGTTCTGAGCTTCCAGTCGGAGAGCTCAAGAGGCTCGGATGCTTCTTTTTTTGCGGATTCTTCGCTCTTGGCGAAGGTTTCCCGGATCAGCTCGTCGAATCTGTCCTGACCGTATCTGTCGACAGCAAACTGAAGACGGTCTCCCGGCTGTGCGTTATCGTGGAAGAAGCGGATGACGGTATCGCAGATCTGGATCAGTTTGTCGTGGCTCTCAAAGAAGGGTACAAGCTGTCTTCCCTTGTGAAAATGGTTGCCGAACATACCGCCGAAGGACATGATATATCCGGGATGTTCTTCATAGGCGTCTGCAGGGCATGCCTTCGCGCATCTTCCACAGTTTGTGCATTTGTCACGGTCGATGGTGATTTTACCGTCGGCAAGTGTAATCGCGTTTTCGCGGCAGGCCTTGACGCATACGCCGCAGGCGATGCAGTTATCCTCGATCCACTCGACGCGCTCGGCTCCCTTGATGCCGATATCATTTTCTTCTGTTTTCAGGCAGTTATTCTGACATCCGGTCACACCGAACTTGAATTTTCCCGGAAGCTCCTTCGCAAAATATCTCTCATCGATTTCCTGGGCCAGGGCGTAGGTATCTATGCATGCAGAGGGACAGGTTGCGCTGCCCTGGCATGCAGTGGTGGTGCGTACACGCGGACCGCAGACAGACGGCTGTACGCCGTATTTTGCGAGCTCCGCCTTGATCGCCTCAATATCCTCGAGCTTCATCCACGGGATTTCCAGTGACTGACGGGCTGTGAGATGGACGTATCCGTGGCCGTATTTTTTTGCGACGAGTGAAACGCCTGCCATCTGTTCATCTGTCAGATGTCCGCCGGTCACGTGAATACGGAGGGCAAAATAGTTTTTCTGTTTCTGCCTCATCCATCCGCCTTTTTTTAATGTTGCGTAATCTGTAGCCATATTTGACTTGTACCTCCTCGTATCTTCCGGAGTGCCGGAAGCTGTTATTTACACGAACGGTGACCGCCTGACGCATGTGAAATAAAATATGCGGCCGCGGGTTTCCTGTTTTTCCGGTAATCATCCGGAAATCGTTATCTTGCGCGCAGGCAGTAAATGCCCGTTTTCCGCCCACGGGGTGAGACCCGGCAATTAGCCGGGAATGATTTCGAGAGCCTCTGGAGTGGATACGCCATTTTCCACATGAAAGCTGTGCAGCACCGGATGTTCCTTGTCCATCAGTGACAGGATCAGGTAGCTTGCGGTATGGTCGAAGGATGCCAGACGGATATCCTCGGCCGATGAGCGGGACGGTGTTTCCGGGTGGGAGTGCCAGTTGCCGAGTGGCTTCAGGTGATGCTTCCGCATATCGACGACTGCCTTCAGATGTTCTCCCGGGTCCAGAGAAAAATGAACATTTGTGTGATCCTGGTTTTCCAGAAGGTATACCTTGCGGATCTCGCGAATCTCAACCTTTGCGTCGGGGTCGATGTCATCGATATGATCAATCCCGGCAATGAGTCCGCAGGCCTCTTCAGGCCATACGGAGCGCGCGTGGGAAAGCATCTTCTCGTAATCGCTTTTTCTGATTGTAACCTTCAAACTGCAAACCTCCTGCATGTCAAGCCATATCGACAAGCTCTGCCAGAGTAAATGCCTGATGAATCGGAAATCTGTGTCTGGGCAAATCTCTGATGAACCGGAAATCTGTGTCTGAGTTAATATCTTGTGATCTGATCTTTTGTGTCAGGGTATTTCCAGGGATAGGATTATCCGTGCCGGATATTTACCAGAAAACTCAGATATTCCGCGCGGCGGTCAGTTCTGTCCCGGTTTCCACTCGCACTGTGCCTGCTCGTAATCGATGAGCTTTGTGATGGTCGGGTGGTCGGAGCATACCGCGCATCCATCTCCGCGGGGCGGGAGCTTGATTGTGTGGAATTCGCCCTTCAGACCGTCAAAGGTCAGAAGTCTGCCGACCAGCAGGTCTCCGACACCTGTGATATATTTTACTGCTTCGAGTGCCTGCAGGGAACCTATGATTCCACCCATGGCACCGATGACTCCGGCCTGTTTGCAGGTCGGAACGGCGTCCTTCGGAGGCATCTCCTTAAATACACAGCGGTAGCAGGGGCCCTGGTGAGGAACGACTGTCATGAGCTGCCCCTTGAAGCGGATGATTCCCGCGTGAGAAAAAGGCTTATCCGCCATGACGCAGGCATCGTTGATCAGGAATTTTGCGGGAAAATTGTCGGTTCCGTCGATGACAAAATCGTAGTCGCGGATGATGTCCATGATGTTTTTGCTGGTGATGAAGTCATGGTAGGTCTGAACCTCGACGTCCGGGTTGATCGCGTTCATGGTTTCCTTTGCGGATTCCACCTTCGGCTTTCCGATGTCATTTGTGGTATGAATGACCTGTCTCTGAAGGTTGGAGAGATCAACATTATCGGCGTCGGCGATGCCGATTTTTCCGACACCGGCAGCAGCGAGATACATGGCTGCCGGTGCTCCGAGTCCGCCTGCACCGATGATCAGAACGCTTCCGTTCAGAAGCTTTTTCTGGCCCTTTACACCGATTTCTTTTAAGATAATATGTCTGGAATAACGCTCCAGCTGCTCATTTGTGAATGGCATTTTCCTTATCCTCCTGTCTTACATGCATCCGCCGCCCATGAAATAGAGGAATTCAACGACATCGCCCTCCTTCAGGTGTGTGGTGTCGAAGTCTGATTTCTGGGCAAACTCTTCGTTTACGGAGACACTTACGTATTCCGGCGTCTCCACGTTCTCCTGGCTGATCAGTTCTGAGATGGTAATGCCGTCTTTTACTTCCTTGGTTTCTCCGGATACTGTGATTTTCATTTTTCTGTACTCCTTATCCTCTTTATTTTTGTGCTATTTGATAGTGTAAATACTTTGTATAAACTTTGACTCCCTCGTGTACTTCAGGATGTGTCGGACATCAGGAATTGCGGATCGCTTCGGTGAAATCGTCGATCAGGTCGTCAATGTTCTCGATTCCCACACTGACGCGAATGGTGTCTTCGAAGACTCCGGCGGATTCCTTCTGCTCTTTTGTACTTCTGATGTAGAGCGTGGAATCGGGATGGATGGCCAGTGTGCGGATATCTCCGATATTACTGGCGATCACCGCGTATTTCAGGCTGTTGAGAATTCGGAAAGCCCGTTCTCTGCTTCCTGTCCGGAAGGTGAGAATGCCGCCGCCGAAGCCCTTGAGCTGTGTGCGGCAAAGGTCTCTGTCAGGGCTGCTCTCAAGCAGCGGATAGTTGACCTTGATTCCATCGATGCCGTTCAGGGCTTCCGCCAGCCTGCTGGCGTTGCTGCAGATTCTCTCCATACGCAGCCCCAGAGTCTCGAGTCCGGCGATGTTCAAAAAGGCATTCGCCGGAGACAGGCAGCTTCCCATATTTTCCCAGATATCTGTGCGCAGGCGGATAGTATATGCCAGATTTCCAAATTTCCGGTAGCCGTCAAGTGCCCGGAAACGGTCGAAATCCCATTTGAATTTTGCGGAATCTATGATGACACCGCTGATGGCATTCCCGTATCCGTTGATGTATTTGGAGGATGAGTGAACCACGATGTCTGCTCCAAGAGAGATCGGATTCACCAGGTAGGGAGTCGCAGTCGTCGAATCCGTCATCAGGGGGATTCCGTGTGCATGCGCAAAATCAGCAACCTTCCGGATATCAAGCACCCGAAGTCCCGGGTTCCCGATCACCTCACTGTAGATCAGCCTTGTGTGACTGTTGATCAGCGGTTCGATTTCTTCCGGGGTGACGTGATTGACAAAATGTGTGGTGATCCCGAACTTTGTAAGGTCCTCAAAGAGGTCGATGGAGCCTCCGTAAAGGCCGCTTCCCGCGATAATCTCATCTCCCGCGCAGAGCATATTCAGCAGAGCAAGGGTAATCGCGGACATGCCGGATGAGCAGGCAATGCATGCATTGCCACCCTCGAGCTCATTGATTCTCTGCTCAAAGGCAGCAACTGTCGGATTGCCTACTCTGCTGTATGCAAAACCGGCGGCTTTGTGCTGAAATACCTTTGCCTGCTCTTCTGCTGTGTCGAATCGGAAAGCGGTTACCTGAGAGATCGGAGGAAGGATTGCGCTGTCAGGATACTTGCGGACAGCTTTTCCATGAAGAAGCCTGGTGTTAAATTCCATTATTGATCCTCACCTTTTATTATACTACAATTCCTATTTATATAGTATGAAATATGTTGAGTAAATTCTACACTTGTTCCGGAATAATGTCAACGGCTGATTGGCATTTTCCGCTGATGAGCCGTTGATTGGCATTTTTCGTCAGGATTTTCGGGGGATTATGAAGAAAGGGAAAAAATAAGATTGTAAGACGTGCAGTGGGGTTTTTCGAGAGGAGAGGGTACCCGATCCGCGGGACGGTCGGACCGGGTTAACTGATTTACGCGAACAGTGAGCCGCAGCCGAATGCGAAGTATTCGTGTGCGGCGAGCGTCGCGATAACGAGATAAAACTCGCGCAGCGTGTTTTATCTCGTTCCGGGATCGACGGAGAGATCATCGCCGTCTGCCGCTCCTGTTGCCAGTCTGTCACAGCGCTCGTTCAGTTCGTTGCCGTCATGGCCTCTGACCCAGACGAAGGTTACATTGTGCGGCTTTTTGGCTTCGAGCAGCCGCTTCCAGAGATCGATGTTCTTGACCGGTTCGTTCTTCCCTCTCTTCCATCCCTTCCGGATCCAGGAGTCGATCCAGTGCTGATTGAAGGCATTGACAAGATACTGGGAATCGGAATGAAGGGTTACGTCGCAGGGACGCGTGAGGGCCTCAAGTCCTGCGATTGCTGCCATCAGCTCCATCCGGTTATTGGTTGTTTTTCTGTAGCCGCGGGAGAGCTCCCTCTCGTGAAGCTGTCCCTGACTGTCGACGTACTGCAGAACGCATCCGTATCCGCCAGGACCATCAGGATTTCCGCGAGCGGCACCGTCAGTGTATATTTCCACGTGCATATCTTCCTCCAGAATTGTGACAGAGGGCTCTTTGTCAGCCAGGACCAATTGATGTTTCAAGTTGGAATTTACGGGACACCATCTTGTAATATAATTGGTTTGTTTATTTTCTGATCGTTGTAGTAGTGAATCCGCGTTGCGGCGGGGCAGCGGCTGCGCGTATGCGGTATGCGAAAAAACCGCAGATCATATATGATCTGCGCAGCCGGATGCGCGAGCATTTCTTTTTGATGCAGCTGCCGGGTTTTACAGATCGCTTTCGATCTCGTCCCGGCGTGTTTTCGCGTAGGCCTCGAAGGTGTCCAGTGTGTACTGGATGATATCATCGGTATGAGCCAGGGAGAGGAACATAGCTTCGAACTGAGATGGAGCCACGTTGATGTCATGCTCCAGCATGAAGCGGAAGTAACGGGCGAATTCCCCGGTATCTGCTGTTTTGGCGATGGAATAATTGGTAACCTCCGCATCGGTGAAGAAGACAGAACCCAGTGAGCCGATATGGTTTACGGTCGCCGGAAGCTCATAGCGGCGGATGATTTCCTTCATTCCTTCATACAGTTTGTCTGCGTTGGCGGAGAGAACGGCATAATCCCCACGGTTTTCGTAGAGAATCTTCAGCTGGGCAAGTCCCGCCGCCATTGCTACCGGGTTGCCTGAAAGGGTGCCTGCCTGGTATACCGGACCGAGCGGGGCTACCATTTCCATGATGTCTCTTCTGCCGCCGTATGCACCTACCGGCATACCGCCTCCGATGATTTTGCCGTAGGTCACGAGGTCGGGGGTGATTCCAAACACTTCTGCTGCTCCGCCGAACGCGAGTCGGAATCCGGTGATTACCTCATCGAAGATCAGGAGTGCATGGTATTTGGTGCAGAGCTCGCGGAGCCCCTGCAGAAAGCCCGGCTGCGGCGGAACCACGCCCATATTTGCGGCGACAGGCTCGACGATGACACAGGCGATCTCATCCTTGTTTGCCTTGAAAAGCTCTTCAACACTCGCAATATCATTGTAGACCGCACTGAGGGTGTCCTGCGTGCATCCTTCCGGAACACCGGCGCTGCCGGGGATACCCTGTGTCATCAGTCCGGAACCGGCGTCCACGAGAAGGCAGTCACTGTGACCGTGGTAGTTGCCGGCGAATTTGATGATCTTGTTTTTGCCGGTGTACCCTCTGGCAAGGCGGATGGCACTCATGACAGCCTCTGTGCCGGAGTTCACCATGCGGATCATGTCAACGTGAGGAATCCGCTCACAGATATATTCCGCGATTTCCACCTCAAGCTCCGTCGGGGTGCCAAAACTGAGGCCGTTCTCCGCGGTGCGGACGACCGCATCAAGGACTTCGCTGTTGTTGTGCCCGAGGATCATCGGACCCCAGGAGCAGATGTAGTCGATATATTTTCTGCCATCCACATCAAAAATATACGGGCCGGTGGAACCCTGGATAAATCTGGGGGTCATCCCGACATTCTGCCAGGAGCGTACCGGAGAGTTTACGCCTCCGGGAATCACTTTCTGTGCCCGTTCCATCAGAACTTCGGAGCGGTTCTTCTTTTGTTCTGCCATGATGATTCATCCTTTCTTGTTGATAAATCTGCGGGCGCCTTCTTTCGGTGCCATGCAGAAGGTTATCGATAATTCAGCGGATCAGCCGATGACGCCTTCGTCGATGAGACGGGCGATCCGTTCCGCATAATAGGTGATGTAGATCTGTGCGCCGGCGCGGAAGGCGGATACAGCCATTTCGCCGACGATGCGGTCTTCATCGATCCATCCGTTCTGTGCGGCTGCCTTGACCATGGCATACTCGCCGCTGACACTGTAACAGGCAACCGGAACATTTACGACGTCGTGTACTTTCGTCAGGACATCGTGGAACGACATAGCCGGTTTCACCATGACGATGTCCGCACCCTCTTCCACATCGGTGAGAGCCTCCTTGATGCCCTCGCGTACGTTGTGGAAGTCCATCTGATAGGTCTTGCGGTCTCCGAATTTCGGCGCGGAATCCGCGGCGTCACGGAAGGGACCGTAGAAGGCGGAAGCGTATTTTACCGCATAGGACATGATCGGTACTCTGGAATAGCCGTTTTCATCCAGCTTTCTGCGGATAGCCAGTACCCGTCCATCCATCATGTCAGATGGTGCGACCATGTCCGCACCTGCTTCCGCGTGAGAAAGAGCGGTTTTTGCGAGAAGTTCAAGCGTCGGATCATTGTCCACGTCGTTTCCGTTCAGGACGCCGCAGTGGCCGTGCGAGGTGTACTCACACATGCAGACGTCCGTGATATAATACATATCCGGTACAGCCTTCTTCGCTGCTCGGAGGGCTCTCTGGACAATTCCGTTGCTGTCATAGGCTCCGGAGCCAATTTCGTCCTTCTGATCGGGAATGCCGAAGATCATGACGGAGGAGACACCATGAGCGAGGAGCTCTTTCAGCTTTACAATAAAGGTGTCGATGCTGTAGCGGTACTGGCCGGGCATGGAAGGAATTTCTTCTGTGATACCCTCTCCTTCCATGACAAAAATCGGATATACCAGAGAGGACTTGTCAAGTCTGGTTTCACGCACCATTTTGCGGATGACCGCATTTTCGCGCAGACGGCGCGGTCTCTTTATCATTTCCATTGCAATTGCCTCTTTTCTTGTTTATTCAATCGTATCATAGCACGCTTCTGAAGCGGTTGCCAGTGTGTCAGAGAATTCTGTGGACATGGGCCCTTATGCCGGAGTGTCAGCCGTTGTGCCTGCAGGTGTGAACATCTCTCACTGCGGATAGCCGAATTTGTTCGTTAGTTGTTGTGCCTGCAGGTGAGTGCGGCTTTCACTATGGATATCCAGAAGCTGTCCTTTGCCGGAGTGTCAGTCGTTCTGTCTGTAGTGATCGTGTATCTGAATGATCAGTTCCAGAAGGCTGTCAATGGTCGCTTTATCAGCGCAGAAGGTCTCCATCCCGGCGGCGTCAGCGGCAGCCTGTGTCTGCCTTCCGATGCAGGCGGCTTTTACAAGGCTCATGTCGAGGTCGGGATTCGCGGCCAGGAACGCCTTGACGCCGGAGGAGCTGGTGAAAGCGGCACAGTCGATCTCACCATGTTCGAAGAGCTCTGTTTCGTTCACGGCTTCGGACTTAAGGGGTACGGTGTGATAGGTGGGAATGTCGTCGACAGCAAAGTCCTTCAGTTTTTCAAGGATTGCCTTGCTGCCGATTTCCGCCCTCGGCAGCAGAATCCGGTCGTCCGGATCTGCCTTGCGGGCGATCCATTCTCCGAGAGCTTCCCCGTCATAGCGCGGAGGTATCAGGTCGGGGATCAGTCCGTATTTTCCGAGCTCATTAGCCGTGCCCTTTCCGATGGAGGCGATTTTTAAACCGGCGAGATTCCGGATGTCTACTTCTGAGGTGCGCATCTGATCGAAGAAGATTTTAACGCCGCTGGGACTGGTAAAGGCGATCCATTGATAGTCCCGAAGGTTCTGGATGGCGTGGATCAGCTTCAGATTGTTTTCAATCGGAACGGTCGCGATGGACGGAACCTCAAGGACGTCAGCGCCCTGCGCTCTGAGCTTTGCGGCCATCTCGGAGGAGAGACCTCTTGGACGAGTCACAAGAACCCGGAAGCCGGAGAGCGGAAGCTTCTCGTACCATTCGAAGGTATCCGCCAGCGTGCAGACCCTGCCGACCACAATGATGGCCGGTGTCTCCACACCCTGCTTTTTTACTTCATCCGGGAGTGTGGAGACAGTGGCGATGATTCTCTTCTGGCGTGCCGTGGTACCTTTCTGGAGAACAGCTGCCGGCATGTCCGGTTCCATTCCGGCATCCAGAAGTCCCTTGCAGATATCTTTGAGGGAGGCGATTCCCATGAGAAAAACGAGGGTTCCCTTTGTCTGTACGAGGGCGTGGAAATCGATGTCATAGACATCGCCGGCTTTTTTGTGTCCGGTGATGATATGAAGGGACGAGGTGAAATCTCTGTGTGTGACCGGAATGCCATTGTACGAGGGAACCGCGATCGGCGAGGTGATGCCGGGGACGACCTCAAAGGGGATGCCGTTCTCGGCCAGGAGCTCCAGTTCCTCTCCGCCTCTTCCGAAAAGGAAGGGATCTCCCCCCTTCAGGCGGACCACCCGGTTTCCCTTCTGCGCTTCTTCCAGAATCAGCTCATTCATCTTCCACTGAGGCATGGTGTGGTGGCTGGACCTTTTTCCGACATTGATGGTGCGCGCGGTGTCGGGAATCATGGCAAGCACGCCGGGACCCACGAGGCTGTCGTACAGCACCACATCTGCATTCTGCAGGACTTCTTTTCCCTTGATTGTGAACAGGCCCTGATCTCCGGGACCGGCTCCTACGAGCCATACTTTACCTTTCTTCATTCCTTAATTCCGTACCTTTCTTGCGATTGTGTCTTTCCATATCTGCGATTTTCCTGGATCTGTGATGTTCGCGGATCTGCGCCTGAAGTCCGTGGTGTTATATTTTCAGATCTCTGCCTGTAATTTCTGAGCGAGAGCGATGCCAAGAGCGGCTGAATCGCCGGCGCGTGCGGCAGCGGCACCGGTGGAATACCCTCCGGTCTCTTCGCTGTAGTACAATCCGCGGAGGTAGATCAGTTTCTGACTTCCGCATGCGGCTTTTTCGGGATCCATGCCTGCTTCAGGGGCGTGAAAAAGCTCCGGCGCCTTGTCCCCGAGGGCTTTCCGAAAAGCGTCTTCGTTCGCGTAGACAGTGGCGTGAGCAGCGATGGGCGAGGAACAGCCTCCGTTCAAATAACGGACGAACGCCCGCTCGCAGGTTGCGGCATAGAAGGAATCCTCGTCCGCAAAATCGTCAAATACAGAGGAGTCCTCTCCTCTTCTGCCCTGTACAGCCAGTATGGCCTGGCCGGCAGAGGGAATCACCTCATCGACCGAAAAATAACGGCTGATCCGGTCCTGCATACCGAGACGTTTCATGCCTGCGGCGGCGAGTACGATGGCGCCGTACTGTCCCTCATCGAGCTTTCGGAGGCGGGTCTGAAGATTGCCGCGCACGCTCTGGAAGACGGCACCCGGGAACAGCTTTTTCAGCTGCAGAATTCTTCGGAGCGAGGAGGTCCCGATCGGTTTTGTGAGATCCGGCTCTGTCTGACCTTTCGGAAGGACGAGCACATCCCTGGGGTCTTCCCGCCTTGAATAAGCGACGACCGGAAGTTCATCCGGTACTTCCATGGGAAGATCCTTGAGGCTGTGAACCGAGTAGTCGCTCCGATGTTCCAGGAGAGCCTTGTCGAGCTCCTTGACGAAGAGCCCTTTTCCGCCGATCTGGTCGAGCCGGCGGTCGAGGATTTTATCTCCGGTCGTCTTCATGGTCAGAAGTTCGGTATCCAGCTCCGGATGAGCCTTGTTCAGATATTGAATAACGAGATTGCTCTGTACCACCGCGAGAGTACTCTCACGGCTTCCTATTATTAATTTTCGTTTCTTCATAATTGGATGCTCTTTCATGACATATATCAGATGTTTGAATATGATGGATATACATGGCCGGGTTTGTATGCGCCGGCTCGCCGCCCTCGTACCGCTGGCAGATAACGAACTTACCGGTTCTCGTCCCGGTGGCGGAAGAACGGAAGAACGGACTTACCGGTTCATCGTGCCATCGGAATAGAGGGAGGTCTTACATTCCAGGGCCTCTTCTACCCGCTGACGGACAGCTTTGACACGGTGATGGTCCGTGCCTCCTGCGTTGATGCCGACGACGATGCCGTCCTTCTGTACAACGCTTGGAAAGTAAAAATCGCATTTGTTCTTATCGCTGCAGTCATTGACCATGATTCCGAGACACTTGCAGGCGACATAGATGTCGTTGTTCAGATCAGGGTCATCGGTGCAGGCAAGTACAAGGTCCGCATCCATGATATCGGTGCGTTCATAGGATTTCGCAATCCAGGTGACCGGTGCCTGCTGCGTATCGGAAGTGATCCGGCTGATGGCATCGGTGACTTCCGGCGCTATCACGGTGATGCTGCCAACAAAGCGGGACAGGGTAAGAATCCGGCGCTCCGCAATGGATCCACCGCCGACGACGACAACTTTTTTTTCGGATAAATCAAGAAATACCGGAAAAAACGGTTTTCCCTGAGGGGTGCTCATGAGTTATCATCCTCCTTTTCAAAAACCTTCTCCATCCCTGCGACACATTCCCGGAATTCATGGTCGGGCAGATGGTCCTGAAGGTCAAAGATCAGCTTGGCAATTACTTTTCCGACGGCACGATCCATGTCTCCGTTAAGCACCATCTGCTCTTCTCCGGTGAGGGGGAGCTTTCGGATGATCTTTCGCATCCGGAGGTTGTAGTCCTCCACCGCCTGATCCTTGATCCGATGAATCCTCGGCACGAGATCGCGGTCATTCATCCAGAACCAGAACTCGCTTTCTTCTTCGGCGAGGATTTCCCGCGTCTGCCGATAGGCAGCCCGGTTGGCTTCATTTTCGGGGTCCGCATCCGAATGAAAGTCATCAATATTGTAGAGCGTGAAGCTCTTCAGATGAGAAATGCGGGGATCAATGTCCTGAGGGATCGCGAAATCAATCAGAATGATCGGGTGGTCCGGATGCATGCCCAGAAGATCATCATATTCAATGGTGAGGTGGGGACTGGTTGTGGCGCTGACTACGAGGTCGCACTCCGGAAGATACTGCATGCGGTCGCCGTAATTGATGCGGCTGCATCCTGCAGGGATTTCCACATGGCCGCGGTGATACTGGCGGACCGTTACCGTGACATTGGCTCCGTTTTTGACAAGAGTATTGGCGGCGATTTTGCCGTATTCGCCATTTCCGATGACCATGCAGTTCGCGCCTTTGAAGTTGAATCGCTGTTCCTTCAGCATGGATACGGCCTGCTCGATGGCAGTGGAATCGGCATGGGTGAAGGTCACGCTTGTCTTGACTTTCTTCGCGGCAGTGACGGCCATCCGGAACAGAACTTCGATGACGCTGTCGGTAAAATAGTTCTCCCGGGCAAAGGCGAGGGAGGATTTGACCTGAGTGAGAATCTGGTCCTCCGCGAGGATAGCGGATTTTAATCCGCAGGTGAGAGCAAAGAGATGCTCCACAGCTTCCTCATCGGTGCGTCCCTGAAAATAGCCGCGGTATCTCTCCTCGTTCACATCCTTGAACAGGCAGATCTCATGGAGAAGGTTGTCCGGCTCTTCTCGGTCCGTGCTGACCCACAGTTCCATCCGGTTGCATGTGGACAAAAGCAGTACGCCGTCTGCTTTCAGATCTATCTGGATCTGTGTCATGAATTGTATACTCTCCTCTTTTGTAAAGGAGAAAAAGGACCTGACATTGACGGGTGCCAGTGTATGGTCCGTTCCGACCATCTGAATCATAACTTACCTCACTTACTTACTAAGGGCATGCCGGATCAGCAGACGGCGAATCGCTTCTGATTCGCCGAGACCCTGCAGGACGCAGGTGACCTCATACCCGGCGCTTTCAAGCCGGGACTTCCAGGAATCCGGCTGGTTTCCGGCCATGTCGACGATCACATGATTTCCCGCAGTCATCAGAAAGGGCATCAGGATGAGATGATGGATGTGGCGTCCGTTCTTGGCAGCTGTCTGCAGTTCAGAGAGAACATGATCAAATCCGATTTCCGGGGAATCGATGGTACCAAGCATGATGTTTTGAAGCCCCCGCTTCTCAAGTTCCCGATCAAGCGTGGAATAGATTCCGCCGAGTCCGTAGGTGGTTCCGTGCCCCATGAGGATGACGGTTTCGTCGTCTTCGCGGCCGGGAAAGCTGTCCGTCAGAAAGCGGATGATGTCGTCCAGATCCGCACCGGAGCTGAGAAGCGGCCTGGCGATGCGGACTTTTTCAAACTTAGCGGACGCAGAGGAATTCCCAGCTTTCGTTTTTTCCCCTTTCTGAATATCCGCGAACCGGGCGCAGAGATCTCTATACTCCTTTCCCTCGAATACGAATGCGGGGAGTACGAGCACATCCCGGATTCCATCGCGAAGCATCCGTGCAATGGCCTCTTCTGTGCTGGCTGCCGGCGTGCGGCCGGAGGATAACAGACGTTTCCGGATAAAGGCACTTGTCCAGGCGCGGTAAAGAGTTCTGTCAGAGAAAAAAGATGCGGCCTCTGTCTCGAGAGCGCCGATCGATCTTTTCTGACTGTCTTCCTGGAGAGTGCCGAAGCTTGCAACAAGGATCGCTTTATCAGACATTGTATTTCCTTTCCGGCGAAGATGCCTTACAGGTTTTTCTTTTTGTAAATAAACAGGACGGAGAGCAGGGTGAAGGCTGCCTGATAGATCAGCAGAATGACAACCCCGCCCCAGCCCGGATCGATTCCGGCTGAAATACTCCGGATCATGTTGCTCGCCTGGGACAGCGGGAGAAATCCCACAAAATACCGGAAAGCGGCAGGCATCTGATCCGTCGAGAAGAAGGTATTGCACAGAAACGACATGGGAACGATGATGTAGGCGTTGTATCTCGGCGCGTCCGAGTAGCTTTTGGCCAGAAAGGACAGAACCAGTGCCATCGTGGAAAATACCATGCCGTTCAGGAACATGATCAGGAAGGATTTCCAGTTGAAGATGAGTCCCGTCCGGATCGACATTGTGAGAAGCAGGATGATGCAGGATGCGTACATCCCGCGGAGCGCGCCGCCGATAATCTGTCCCGCGATGAACTGCCACAGGGGCGTCGGCGAAATCATTACCTGATCGAGTGCTTTCTCATATAGCCGCTGAACGCTCATGTTCTGAGCCACCGCGCTGAAGCTTCCGGTCATGGTGGACATGGCTACGATGCCGGGAATCAGGTAGTTGAGGTACGGCTCTCCGTGCGAGGTTGCCTGTATGCCGAGGCCGAAAATAATCAGATACATCAGGGGCGAGATCATGGATGCCAGTGTGATCTTGAAAAAATCCCGCTTGAACTCCGCCCATTTTTCCCATAATACGGTAATTATTCCCATTCGTTCTTTCCTGTCTGTTCGTATGCCCGCTTTGCTATCGTTGTCGGTACTGTAAGGAAATCCATTGGTTCACTGCTGCCATCATCTGCGAATGCGGTTCCCGATGCGTTCCACAAACGCATCCTCAAGGGTGGTCCTGCGAAGAGACGCCGTAGCGTCAGGGTCGAGTCCATCCAGATAATCAATTGCTGACCTTCGGTCGGAGAAGAAATGGCTCTTCTGTCCCTCATCGGTGGCTTCATCGACAGCGTATTTTCCAAGGGAAAGGATGAGATTTGAGGGAGTGTCAACAACGTCCAGTTTGCCTTTGTGAAGAAAGGCAACCCGGTCGCAGAGCGCCTCTGCTTCCTCGATATAATGCGTGGTCAGGATAATTGTGATGTTCTGGCGCTGCAGCTTCCTCAGAAGTTCCCACATCTGCCGCCTCGCAAAGGCGTCCATGCCTGCAGTGGGCTCATCTAGAAGGATGATCCCGGGATCTGTCATCAGCGCCCGGCAGATCATCAGCTTGCGTTTCATGCCGCCGGACAGATGCCGGACAATGCGCCTGCGGTAGTCGATGAGACCGGCAAATTCGAGCAGCTCATCGGTTTTCCGGCGAATGACCTTGCGGGGCATATAGTAGAGTCTGCCCTGATATTCCATTACCTCATCCATGGTCATGTCCTGGCGCATGGAGTATTCCTGGGTGACGATGGAAAGCTTTCGTTTCTGCGCCGAGGATTTGCGGGTGACCTTTTCGCCGTCAATCAGGACCGCTCCCTCCGTAGGAAGAAGGACCGTCGAGATCATGCTGATGGTCGTTGTCTTTCCGGCACCGTTTGAGCCGAGAAGTCCGAAAAATTCTCCGGTATTGATCGTCAGATTGAGATGGTCCACGGCAGTGAAGTCATCAAATTTTTTTGTGAGATTTTGTAATTCGATCATTTCGTATATCCGATATTTCTGATTATCCGGCTGCTGAAAAATCGTCCGGAGAGTACCGTTTCACATTGCTATTGGTGCGGAGAATGTCGCTTTGTACTGCTCTTTGGCTCGGAGAGCGTCGCATCACACTGTTTTAGGTGCTGAGAGCGACGGTTCCGTCCCGTTCGCACGGCTCAGCGATACCTTGTCTTCCGGGTGAGAAAGCTGAGGACAGCGCCGGCCAGGATGATAAACAGGGCGACAATGAGTACCCGCCTCGTCGCAATTTGTGGAACGAGATTCCTGCTTCCGATCGTGTCCGCATAGAAGGTGAGCTGATAGCTGATTTCCACAGGATCCCCCATGGCGGTTGTGTCGGCAATCACCGGTACGGGCGCGTCCATGGAGGTGATCGGAATGATAAAGGTCGAGGTTCCGCCGTCTCTGGTGTTGTTCTGGTATTTGACGCCGTCAACAATCATGTAGTCGTAGTAGGTGCTGCTCCAGTAAAGCTTAGCGTATGCCTTTCCGTTCCGTATGATCAGAAGGGTGGGCGAGGTGACGCTTGCTCTTCCGCTTCCGCCGGTCATATTGACCTCGATGGAATACTCGCCGTCTTTCCGGTCAACCGATACGGCATTCCCGCTTTCGGCGGGAGCGTCCAACTGGGATGCGGCAGAAGAAGCCGAGACTGAGGACAGGCTTTCGCCTGTGTCTGCGGGGACATCTGCGGAAGGCTTTTTGTCTGTGGAAGTGCTCTCTGAAGAAGAACCGGCAGTCCCGGAAACGTCTCCTGAAGAGGAGCCGGCGGTCTCAGAAGTGTCTCGTTTGGCTTTAGCGAGATCGCTGGCCGCGTCAAGCTTATCCGTGTCGTAGCCGATTGCCTTCAGCCCGTCCTCGATGGCATCGAAGTCCGGCAAAGTTACGTGAAGGCTCGATGCGGGAAGAGAGGTCGCGTCAAACAGAATTGTCCGGTCGTACCATTTGTTCTTCCGTGTGCTGAAGGACGCAATGGAAATCTGCTTATCCAGCGCGTCCACCGGAATCGTGAAGGAGGCATAGCCTTCTTTATCCTCAGTGATTTCAATATAATCAGAAGCATCGGCCTTGGCGGCTTCTTTCCCGGTTCCGTTATAGATCAGCGAGTAGGAAAAGGTATCAAGCTGGATGGCTGCGGTCATTTTGCCGTCATTGACTGTCAGTTTGCAGGAGTCAATCCGGAAAAACTGTGAGCTGACATCGACGTCGATATCGTAGGTGCCATCATTGACATCGCTTCCTCTGATCGGTGTCATTCCGTATCGGCCGACAGGCCTGGTGGAAACGGTCTCTCCGCTTCCCGCCACGTCGCTGTGTTCCTGATCAGCGGAAACAGATATGGGGCCGAACGATGCGGCTGCGGTCATCAGAGCCAGAAAGAGGACGGGAAGTACCCTTCGCAGGTTGTTTTTTAATGGAAGCTTCTTCATTTTTCCTTTGCGACGATCAGTGAAAAATATCCCGCGTCATCGGGAATCTCATCCAGAGAACGGTAGATCTTCTGTCCCGGCATGCCGCAGTTCTCGACCATCTCAACCTTTTTGCCCGAGGCACGGAGATTTTCCTTGACAGCGTCCATATGGCTGCCAGATTTCATCAGCACGTAGGTGCCGGGCTGGTCGAGGGGAACATCCAACTTATGTACCGCGGGAATGATATGAAGCTGCTCCGTCCACTCCGTGAGCGGTATGTTCAGGGTGGCGGCAGCGGCGCAGAACGAGGTGATCCCGCTGACGAGGGCGGTCTCATATCCGTCCGCCTCTACGATTTCCTGTACATAAGAGAAAGTAGAGTAAATCGTGGGATCCCCGAGAGTGATAAAGACGACATTTTTTCCCTCGTCGAGAACCTTTTCGATCTGACGGGCACCCTTTTTGTGATTCTCAATTTGTTCGGCCTTGTTCATGACCATCGGCATGAAGATCGGCATCAGCGTTTTGTCCGCGATTTCCGGGACCGCCTGCACCGCGATTTTATACGCGACAGTATCCTTCACAGATTCACCGGGAGCAGCGATGACCTCGTTTTCGCGGAGGATACGACAAGCCTTCAGCGTCATTAATTCCGGATCTCCGGGTCCGACTCCAATTCCAAATAATATTCCTGACATTATAAATTTCTCCTTAGACAAAAATAAAAGCCGTTTCCGGTAGGGGAAACGACCTGCGTGGGACACAAGCACAGTCAATCGCTATGTTCTGCAATCATCCATCCGTCGTGTCATTTGCAGTGCCGTATGCGGGTGCTCTGGCTTGTATCAGAATGATACTCACAGTTGCGGGACAGCGCAGGATTCGCACCTGCTTCCCCCTTCACATACAGTCAGAATTTGTGTTTCAAAATCTTCCGTGTGTATCCACTATTATAGTTTAACGGAGTAGTATATGCAAGGTAAAGATTATGAAATCGCAAGAGGTAAAGATTTTGAAATCGTCATAAACGAGAACTGTTCACATTTCATGACTTCACGCTGCGGTGAAAACAGTACTATGCCTCCTCGCGACGGTAAAGCTCCTTGAAGAAGCAGGAATAGCTTCCGGTGTGGCAGGCAGCTCCTATCTGCTCTACCTTTGCCAGAAGGGTGTCGTTGTCACAGTCCAGGGTAAGGGACTGAACATACTGGAAATGTCCGGATGTCAGTCCTTTGATCCACAGCTCCTGCCTGCTCCGGCTCCAGTATGTCATACGTCCGCTCTCCAGCGTCTTCTGGAAGGACACCTCGTTCATATAGGCGAGCATGAGAACTTCTCCGGTGCGGCAGTCCTGCACGATGCAGGGGACAAGGCCGCTCTCATTGAGTTTGAAGTCCCTCCAGGCAAGGCTGCACTTCTGTGTATTGGTCTTTGCTTTTTCTTCCTGATTTTGTATCATCAGCTGCGTCCTTTCCAAATTTTGCGGATTCATGATATGCGCGGGCAGTGAGCCACATCCGCTCACACAAAGTGTGAAGCGGTGGGGCGAACGCCGCGACAGACCGACGAAGTCGGTCACCTGTAGGATTGCAGGAGTGCGAAGCACGGAGCAATCCGTAGCTTATACAGTATGTGGCACGACTTATCGTATGAGGTTTATTATAAAATCGGGCCGGATATTCGATCTTCCGGTTTGCGGACGGTGGATCAGAGGCTTCCCTTCGTGGACAGGACGTCTGTGATTCTTGAATCCGGAGAGGTGGCCTGATCGAGAGATTTTGCGAAGGACTTGAACAGTGCCTCTGCCTTGTGATGATCGTTTTCGCCGTACATGACCTTCATGTGAAGATTCATTTCCGCAGAGTAGGAAATCGCGTAAAAGAATTCCCGGACCATCTGTGTGCTCATGTCTCCCATTCTGTCCGTGGTGAAGTCTGCGTCATATACGAAATAGGGACGGCCGGAAAGATCGATGGCAGTGAGCACCAGGGTTTCATCCATCGGAAGGATACAGCTTCCGAAACGGCGGATGCCCTTCTTGTCTCCGCAAGCCTGCCGAATGGCAGTGCCGAGTACGATGCCGGTATCCTCGATTGTGTGATGATCGTCAACATTCAGATCGCCCTTTACGTGGATGGTCAGGTCGAAGAGACCGTGACGGGCAAAGCCGTCCAGCATATGGTTGAAAAAACCTACGCCGGTATCCAGGTCTGTTTTTCCGGTGCCGTCCAGGTTGATGGTGACGGTGATCTGCGTCTCCTTTGTATTGCGCTTTACGGTAGCTGTTCTGCTCATGGTTCAGTCCTCGTCATTTTCAAAGCGGACCGCAATGGAATTTGCATGTGCGGTGAGCTGCTCACATTTTGCAAACTGTTCAATATCCTTGTGAATCTCCTTGAGGGCCTCTCTGGAATAATGGATGATGCTGGATTTCTTGACAAAATCATCTACACTCAGAGGCGAGAAAAATCTGGCGGTTCCGCTCGTCGGAAGAATGTGGTTCGGTCCGGCAAAATAGTCGCCGAGCGGTTCGCTGCTGTATTCACCAATAAAGATGGCGCCGGCGTTGCGGATCTTTGTCATAACCTCGAAGGTGTCTTTCATGACGATTTCCAGATGTTCCGGAGCAAATTCATTTGCGGCATCGATTGCCTCCTGTCTGCTTCGCGCCACAAGAATCCGTCCGAAATTGTCCAAGGATTTCTGAATAATCTCACGTCTGGACAGGATCTTGAGAAATCCGTCAACTTCAGCGCTGACCTTCCGGGCGAGATCTTCACTTGTGGTGACGAGAACGGCGGAGGCCATCTCATCGTGTTCCGCCTGGGACAGAAGGTCTGCGGCGACGTATCTCGGATTGGCGGTCTCATCTGCGAGAACCAGGATTTCGGAGGGGCCGGCGACAGAATCGATGCTTACATTGCCGTATACTGCTTTCTTTGCAAGTGCGACAAAAATATTGCCTGGACCGACGATTTTATCTACTTTCGGGATGCTCTCCGTGCCGAAGGCAAGCGCGGCAATCGCCTGTGCTCCGCCCACCTTGAAGATCCTGTCAGCTCCTGCCTCATTGGCGGCAACAAGAACGACAGGATTCACCTTTCCCTGGGCATTGCAGGGGGTTGTCATGATGACCTCTTCGACACCCGCAACCTTGGCGGGGACGATGTTCATCAGTACGGATGAAGGATATGCTGCTTTTCCGCCGGGTACATAGACTCCGACTCTCTGCATGGGCGTGATTTTCTGCCCGAGAATGGTTCCTTTTTCCGTGGTCGTGATCCAGCTGTTCTGCTTCTGCTTCTCATGGAAGGCACGGATATTTACGAGTGCCTTGCGGACAACATCGAGGAGTTCCGGGGGCACTTCCTTGTATGCGGCCCGGATTTCTTCCTCTGTTACCTGGAAATTGTCCGTGGTGATCTCTGCGCGGTCGAATTTTTTTGTGTATTCAAAAACCGCCTCGTCGCCGCGCGCCTTGATGTCCTCGATGATGGAGCGGACGGTGGCTTCCTGTGCTCCAAAGGTGGAAGGACTTCTCTGGAGGATGTTTTTCTGTACTTCCTTTTTGTTTTCTTCACTGAGTTCAACGATTTTCATTTTCTTATCTCCTGCAGTGTTCATGCTGCCTGCCGCAGCCTTGTATTTCATTTGCATTGTCAGATGATTTCAGCAGTCCGGCTCACGCGTGCTCCTGAGGGGGACCATGCTGATCGGGCGAACCATGCCTGTTCCTGCGCGCGGGCTGTGTTGATTCGGTGTACTATGCCTGTTCCTGCGCGCGAACCGCCTTGATCCGGCGGATCAGGTCTGTGATTCGCATGTTGTCCATTTTCATGCTGACCGGGTTCACGACCATTCTCGCGGAGAGCGGGCATACCTCTTCGAGAACCTGAAGACCATTTTCTCTCAGAGTGGTTCCGGTCTCAACGATATCAACGATCACCTCAGACAGCCCTACGATGGGCGCCAGCTCGATGGATCCGTTCAGCTTGATGATTTCCATGTTCTGATTCTTTTTATTGTAAAAATAGTCCTTGGCGATGTTCGGATACTTCGTTGCCACGCGGATCAGCTGGTTGTGGTCGAGGTATTCTCTTGCGGATGCCGGGCCGCAGACACACATTCTGCATTTCCCGTAGCCAAGATCGAGAACTTCATAGATCTTCCGGTTCTCTTCCATTATGGTGTCCTTGCCGACGATGCCGATATCGGCTGCGCCGTACTCGACATAGGTGGGAACGTCCGGGCCTTTTGCCAGGAAGAAACGCAGACCGTACTGTTCGTTGGTGAAGATCAGCTTGCGGGTGCTCTTGTCCTTCATCTCATCGCAGCTGATGCCGAGCTTTTCAAGCGTGGCCATGGTCTGTTCCGCCAGACGGCCTTTTGTGAGCGCAAAGGTAAGATATCTCATTGTGCCTGTCCTCCGTTTCCGCCAAAGGGATAGATTCTTTCGGTACTGCCGTTCGAAAGGTTGATCGCGTAGACCTCATCCATCGAGCGGAAATAGATAATGCCGCCGAACTGATTGCGCATGCCGTATCTGCGGTAATCGTCCAGGACCTTTCCGTATTCAAACCTTACACAGGCGACATCGAGGCCATTTGCTCTCCGGGAACCTGCATAATGAATGGCCATCTCCTCCAGCTCCGCCGGGTAAAGAATCATTGTCTTGATATCTTCTACGGGAAGGGAGATCTTCTGCCGCTCTATGGCGTTCAGAAGGGAGTCAATCTCCGTGGCAAAACCGACGGCAGCGCATTTCTTTCCGAAGTGCTCAATGAGGCGGTTGTACCGGCCTCCCTTGATCAGTGCGTCACCTGAGCCATACGTATAGGCCTGGAAGATGATCCCTGTGTAATACCGGTATTCGGTTACCAGACCGAAGTCAAAGGTAACGTAATTTTCACAGCCGTACATCTTCAGGAAATGATAGATCCGTTCCAGCCGGTCGACCGCGGCACGGCAGCTTCGGTTTCCGGTCAGTGTTCTCGCCTGTTCCAGGACTTCCTCGCTGCCGAAGAGACCGGGCATCTCAACCAGAGCTTTTTTCAGATCCGGCCGGATGTTCAGGTGATCGATCAGTTCCTCCGCGCCGAAGCGGTTCTGCGCGGCAAGGAGGTTTCTGAGCTCCTGCAGAGAATCCTCGCTCATGCCGGCTTCCTCCGCCAGGGCATTGAAATAATCCACGTGGCCCATGCTGACCTGAAAATTCTCCAGTCCCGCCCTGCGCATGGTGGATACCACAAGGGCAATGATCTCCGCGTCGGCTTCGGCGCTGTCATCGTTCATAAATTCCACGCCCATCTGCGTGCTCTCATTCAGGCTTCCGTGGTAGGAATGATTGTTGCGGTAGATACTTCCGTGATAGCACAGCCGGAGCGGCATCTCCTCTTCGCCGAAATACATGGCAACGGCGCGGGCAACGGAAGGCGTGAAATCCGAGCGCAGCACCAGAGTGTTGCCGTCGCGGTCGAAGAATTTATAGAGATCGCGGGAGGGAGTCGTACCGACTTCCTTTGCAAAGACGTCGAAGAATTCAAACCCCGGGGTCTCGATCGACTGATATCCGTAGGAATGATAGAGCTTCTCGATCTGTCTCTCCAGATATCTCTTCCGGTCGCATTCACGGCCGAATATGTCACGGACACCCTCGGGGGTGTGGATTAATTTTTTCATGGCGTTCTCCTGTTTGTCTGAACGGTTAAGATTGTTCTTCAGATGTTTTTTATTCGTCACTTTAGTATGCTACCATACTACTACGCTAAATACAAGGAATAATTGTGAGGGAGTTCATGTGCGTCGCTTTTGCGGGCACTCTCCTGCCTTCTGCGCACGACGGAGAAAGACAGGCAGAGGGCTTATTCAGCATCGAAATCGGCGCCCCCTGCTGCATCCGCGTCCCGCAGGGCGAGATCTCTCGAGATTCCATCCAGGTAAGGCACCAGAATACCGGCTCTCTTCCGGAGAAAAAAAGCGGGCGTAAGCTCATCAAAATGAAAACGCTTCAGCCCGCCTGCTTCCATACGATTCCAGAACCGGAGCAGTTCTTCGTAGCGAAGATAATAATATTCATCCCGTGAGGAATAGAAAATGAGGAGAAAGGATATCCCCTGCTGCTTCTCGAAATCAGACATAAAACGGATCTGATGCGGATGAATATTTGCCAGAGGAAAGGTATCGGTCTTGCATTCCTTGGCATCGAAGCAGACGGGAATGCCCTGCACTGCTCCGATGTAATCAATGGTGCTTTTCTGATCGAAATATGCCAGAGTGATGCGTCGGGTCTCCTTGTCCATTCTGACCGGAGTGATCGGGGTCGGGATTTTCTGAATCAGCGCAAGTCCCTGTTCCCGGTACTGGTCATTTGTCCGGTTAATCATGTCCTCGAGGGTGGAACCGCGAAGCCCTCTTGAATTCCAGGTTGCCATCGTGAGACCGCCTCAGAATCCGAATACAGAAGCAGGATTCAGCGCCGGGAATCCCGCAGATGTCGTTGCTGCCCCGGAAAATCCAGAGACCGCGGCACTGGCAGTATCTGCTGTCGGATCATAATAGTCCGCCTCTTTGCTGTTGATCACCGAGATCTTGTTCAGCGGCCAGTAGCGGAAGAAGGCCTTTCCAAGGATTTTTTCCTTTTTGACAAAGGGATTTTCCCAGTATCGGGAATCCTTGGAATAAACGCGGTTGTCGCCCAGCATGAAGTAGCTGTCTGCCGGAACGGTGAGCGGGAACGTCAGATTTCCGGTGTCGGTGGAGTCCGGCGCTGCGCAGAAGCTGTCATCCAGAGGAGTCTTGCTTCCGTTGATATAGACGTCACCGTTCCGGATGTCGACGGTCTCGCCCGGAAGACCGATGACCCGTTTGATGAACAGACGCGATTCGTCATCAGGATAGCGGAAAATGACGATGTCATATCTCTTCGGATCGCTGTTCAGGTAGGCCAGGCGGTTTCCAAAGATCTGGTCGTTGGTCATGATCGTCGGTTCCATGGATGCGGATGGAATCCGTGCATTGACAATGATGAATTTCTGAAGGACAAACATAACGATCAGAACGATCGCAATGATTTTCACGTAGTCGAAAACATCCTTACGGATACTCTCCTTCCGGTCGTCCGGTGTGGTTACCGGTGTTTTCTCGTCCGTCTCTTCCGGACGGGTGTCAGTGGAATTGGTATCGGTTTTTTTACTCATGTGTTCTTCTTTCCTGAAAGGTATACTGATGTTACAGCCGGTTGGCTGCTTCAAGCTTTTTCAGCGTGGTTCTGAGGTCATCAGGCAGGGGGGCCTGAAAAGTTCTTCCCGAGAGATCAGAAAGTACGCCGTTCATCGGGGGAAAAACAAGCTCCGACGCGTGGAGAAACTGCCTTCGAAGGCCAAAGCTCTTGCGAAAATCCTCGTTCCGGTTTCTGAGACCATATTTTACATCACCGATGATGGGATGTCCAATAAAAGAAAGATGGCTTCGGATCTGGTGGGTCTTTCCGGTGATCAGTTTAACCTTCAGCAAGGTAAAGGAAGCGGGCTGTCCGTGCGGGTCCGTGATCCGGAAATGCTCTGCAGGGGTGTATTCCGTCTCGATGTATTCGCCGGGATTCTGCACACCTTCCGCGGCGAATGTCAGCTTCGCATCAAGGATCTGAACGTTGTCCGGTATGGATGCTGCAGATGTTCGGGAAGGCACTGCGCCTGCGACAGATGTTCGGACGGATGCTCTGTCATGAACGGTCACCCGGTTGGTCCGGGGATCCTTCGTGAGATATGCACTGATGCGGGCGGGCTCCAGGATTTCGCCCTCTGTCAGGGCATAATAGTATTTGTGTACGGTCCGGTCTCTCAGGCATTCGGAAAGCTCCCGTGCGGCGGCGAGCGTCTTTGCGGCAAGCACAATTCCGCTTGTATTGCGGTCGATCCGGTTGACCACAGAGGGACGGAAGATGCGGAGACTTTCCTCTGTGAGCTCGCCTTTTTCGGTCAGGTATGACTGGATCATTTCCACCAGGGAGATGTCCTCCGGGGCTGCCTTCTGCGAGAGAATCCCGGCCTTTTTGTTCAGAATCAGCACGTGAGAGTCCTCAAAGAGGATGTCCGATGCGGCAAGAGAAGGCCCGGTTTTTCCAGATTTGTTCTTCTGCGGGAGAGACTCTTTTGCGGAAAATTTACGCAGCGTTTCATCGGAAAAGAAGATTCGAATTTCGTCTCCCTCCTGCAGAAGTTCCTTTCCGGTAGCTTTCGTTCCGTTAAGTGTAATATTTTTTTTGCGCAGCTGTTTATACAGAAAACCGCTTCCCGCCTCCGGAAGATATCTTCTGAGAAATTTATCCAGACGCTGGGAAGCAGTTTCGGTGTCAATGGTGATTTGAATCATTCTTCTTCCTACATATTATTGAAAGCGGCTGAAAGCCATAAAAAGCGAATAAAAATTAAAGCAATGCAAAACAATAAAAACAATTAAGTGCAATAAAACAATTAGAGGGCAAGCTGCCGGAGGATTGCCGCGACCTCGTCATCGCGGTCCATGCGGTACTCCGCCTGCTTTTCCCGCATCTGGTCGATGCGCTCCAGGAAATTCTTTCGATTAGAAAAGATTTTGACGGTGACCTTATATCCGCTCTGCAGAACCGATTTCCGGATGTGGCCTTCCATAAACTGAAGAACACCGGGCGCAGCATTCTCATGGGTATATGCGGTGATATACTCTCCGCACACGGCCACCGCGTCAATAAAGAGATTCTGGTCGCGAGTGGTCAGGTACAGTTCGTACAGCATGGGGAGAGAGCCGGCGTGGGTCTCGATATCCGTATGGAGTTCCTGATCCATCGGCTTTCTCATCAGCATCATGATCATTCCAACCATTGACATTGCCGCGGGAACGCAGCCGACCGCTGCGATAATCGAATAGATGTTGCGGCGGCTGCCGTTGTTCATGATCAGGCCAAAAGCAAAGATGGCGAAATCAATCGCAAACGCGATAACGGTTCTCAGAACTCTCTTAAACTTTTCGTGTCGGATGTAGCCGTACTGACCCTTTTCGATTTTCAAACCTCTGTCTCCTTTTATTCTTCACTGATTTTTATGCCTTCATCGACGCGGTTTTTCTGGGCGTGATAAGCCTGAGCGATAAGATCCAGCTGATGATGGTAGCGGACCAGCTCTTCCACGTCACCGGACTGATAGATCCGATAGAATTCTTCCTGAATTTTTTCCACCTCGCGCTTCGAGGTCATCCGGTAGAGACTCTCGATGGTATTTACGATATCTTCCACGAGATTGTAGCGGAGCTTGGAGGAAAGCTGGGCGTCCATGATCTCATCGCGGACGGAAGACATCTCGCTGTCCAGAGAAATGATGGCGTCCGCGGCATTGGACAGACGGCTGCCGACCCGCTCGGGGATCTGTCCTTTGTACTTGTACTGGAGAGAGTGCTCCGTCGTAGCCCAGAAGTCCATCGCCATGGTCCGGATCTGGATCTCGACCAGAATTTTCTTCGGCCCGTTGATGGTGTTCACTTCATAATGCACAACCATGTGATAGCTGCGGTAACCGCTCTGCTTCTGGTTGCGGATATAGTCCTTGATTTCGACCAGCTCGATATCGGTCCGGCTGGTGATGAGACTGGCAACTCTGCTGATATCCTCGGTAAACTGACAGATGATGCGTATGCCCGCAATGTCTTCTACCTGCTCTTCCATTTTTTCCGGCGGGATATTTTTCTTTGCCATTTTGTCGAGTATGCTGGAAATGCTTTTGACGCGTCCGGTCACATGCTCGATCGGGCAGTACTGCCCCTGCTCCTGAAATTCTCTCCGCAGGGAATCAAATTTCAGAATCAGTTCATCCACAGCCATTACATAGGGGCTGAGGACCTTATGCCACATGATGATATCCATATTCTGCACCTTGCTTCATAACAAAAAACAGCCCATCCCTTTCCGGAATGAGCTGCGATAAGTTCAAAATTTACTCTTCATCCTCGTAATCGGCGTCATCATCCTCATCCACGTCGTCGGAATCGTCATATGCTGTCTGTCCGCCGGTCTCCTGAGCAGTGTCCGCCGGATTGCCGGATGTGGAACTGTTGTCCTCCATCGGAGCAAGCTGACTTCTGTTCTGATTTACAAGATCATAGTAGCTCTGCAGGGAACCGGAGAAATCGTTGTACTTCTCTCCGACCTCGGCCATAGCATTGCTGAGGATCGAGGAAATATTCCCGAGAAGCTGATCAGTATAAGTGATCGCGCTCGAGCGGATGTTGTTCGCGTCATTCTGGGCGGAATCCAGAATATCCTGCGCCTGCTGATTCGCCTGATTGACGGTATCATTTGCCTGCGCATAGGCTGCCTGCATGACCTCGGTCTCTGAAGTCAGCTCCTGGGCCTTCTTCTCTGCCTCTGCGATAATATTGTCCGCCTTTGACTGCGCGTCCGCAAGAATCGCATCCTTGTTGCCGATGATCTTCTGATAGCGCTTGATCTCATCCGGTGTCTTCAGACGAAGCTCGCGGAGAAGTTCTTCCAGCTCTTCTTTATTTACAATGATCTTGGTAGTGGATAACGGCTGATACCGGCAGTTCTCCACATATTCTTCTATCTCCTCAATGATCTGTTCAATTCTGCTGCTGCTCATTATTTATACTCCTTACCTTAATTTACCTGTATCATCTGAATTCCGGAAGAATAATCCGTCCGATTATGACCGGCAACTGCCCCTCAGCTGTGCCGATCCGAATCCGCACGCGGCGTTGTCCGGAAAAAAATATTCAGCGGATATTTCAGTCTTCGCTGTGAATGCGTCGGATGTCACCAAGCTTGCGGTGTATTTCACCCGCCACAAAAGGAGGCACAAATTCGCTGATATCGCCTCCGAACGCAGCAACCTCCTTCACGGTTGTAGAGCTCAGATACGAGTACTGAAGTGCCGTATAGAGAAAAGTGGTATCAACATCGGGGGCAAGCTTGCGGTTTGTCTGTGCCATCTGAAGTTCATATTCAAAATCAGTGATGAGGCGCAGCCCTCGCACAATCACACTTGCGTGACAGGTCTTCGCGAAATCGACGGACAGACCTTCGAATGCCTGTACCTCGACGTTCGGGATCCCACTCGTGGCTTTCTTAAGTATATTAACACGTTCCTTTGATGAAAACAACGGAGTTTTTGCAGAATTGTGCAAAACCCCGATGATGAGCTTGTCGTATAATTTTGATGCGCGGGTAATGATATCGAGGTGACCATAGGTCACAGGATCAAAGGTACCCGGATAAACGGCGATAACCATCTGTTATTCTCCTGCTGAATCGAGCCTCAGGAAAAGGTGCTCGTTAGTTTTGTATGTCTTCCATTTAATACATGTATAGCCTGAATTGTCAAGCCAGGAAAAATCGTTTTTGATGGAAGCCTCGACGACAAAAAGGGTATCCCCGGTCACACAGGGAGCAGCGCGGAGCGCCTCGAGTGCCTCCTTTTCCAGATCATGAAGATACGGCGGGTCCAGAAAGACGACGTCGAAGGGCGCGTGTCCGGAAAGGTACCGGACTGCTGACATGACATCCATCTGAAGCACCGTTGCCTGATTTTCCAGCTTTGTAAAACGAAGGTTGTCGTTTATGATACTTACTGCCTGGCGGCTTTTGTCTACAAAACAGCAGCTTTCTGCACCCCGGCTCAGCGCCTCGATACCGATTGCTCCGCTTCCTGAAAAAAG
Source organism: Bilifractor sp. LCP19S3_H10 (assembly GCF_052119185.1). Lineage (NCBI taxonomy): Bacteria > Bacillati > Bacillota > Clostridia > Lachnospirales > Lachnospiraceae > Bilifractor > Bilifractor sp. LCP19S3_H10. Next base: position 134,019 of record NZ_JBQKFT010000006.1, on the reverse strand, counting down.
ATCAAGGAAACGGCACCCCGGAATATCATTCTGGAGTATATTGAAAAGCGTTTCCTTGATCCTGTCAGTTGTCGGGCGGGTATCCTTACCGGGAAGTGTCTTCAGCGGAAGACTTCTGCATTTTCCGGCGATTACTCTCATTCTTCCTTTGCCTCTTTATATTGAATTCTCCAGTCAAGATCGCCGCGGTCCAGACCGAGGATCAGCATTTCTGCCGTGGCGATATTTGTTGCGATCGGGATGGTATACTGGTCACAGCACTTCATGATCTTGACAACATCCGGTTCTCTCGGATCAATGATTGCCGGGTTATAAAAGAAAATAACCATATCCATGTCATTTCTCTCGATCATTTCCGTAAACTGCTTGTCACCGCCGAGGCTTCCCGCCAGAAACTTATGGATGTGAAGGTTTGTTACCTCTTCGATTCTTCTTCCGGTTGTACCGGTCGCATAAATTTCGTGCTTTGCAAGAATCCCCTTATATGCGATGCAGAAATCTTCGATCAGACTCTTCTTGCTGTTATGTGCGATTATTCCAATGTTCATGCGTTGTGATGCTCCCTTTCCTGCACTGCCTGAATATCTGTCAGCGGCACGGAAGCTGTGAAGCAGCGAAGTGCCGCAGGGACGTATACAAATTGTTGTGCCGATATAGCACGAGTGTTTTCTGATCACATTATAACAAATGCACAAACATTTCGCAACCGCAAACGGTTTGATTATGGGTTTTTACTACAAAAAGAGGCCGCCGAGCAGATGTCCGCTGCGGAAGCCCCTTAGAGGTCTCGCTTGAATTGGTGATAAACTCAGATGTCGAAACTGCCGATCTCTTCGCCGTCATTAAGTACGTAGTATGCCTTGTTCTCTTCCGGTTTTACATATACCTTGACTTCCTTCAGAGCGGCTTCGTCTTTGCCGGCTGCCTTCCAGGCATCGACTGCGCGGTCAACAAGCTCGCTGTAAGGAATCTCCTTCCCGAGGTACTGGAGAACAACGGTCTGCTTTGCCTCGGCAGCGTGTGCCTGCTTTGCGGCAACTGCCTTTTCGGCTTCTTTCTTCACCGTGGCAGCAGCTTTTGTCACAGCAGCCTTTGCGGATTTCGCCGCTTTGTGAACTGCCGGTCTGGATGCCTTTGAAGGCTTCTTTGCAGCAGTTTTTGCCGCAACGGCAGTCTTCTTCTCTGCGGCTTTAATATCAGCTGCGGTCTTTGCACCTGCAGTTTTGATGTCAGCTGCGGTCTTTGCGCCAGCAGTCTTTATATCAGATGCCGCCTTCTTCTCAGCGGTTTTGATCTCGTCGGCTGCCTTCTTCTCTGCAGTCTTGATGTCAGCGGCTGTCTTTCTGACCTCTGCTGCCGCCTGTTCGACCTTATGTTCCACCTTCTCGGCTTTCTTCTCAACCTTTGCCGCTACTTTTTCAACTACGTTCGTTTTCGCTGCTTCCGGTGTCTTTTTCATTTCGGTCTTAGCTACAGCAGCTGTCTTCTTAGCCTCTGCCATTTTCTCTCCTCCATAATGACTCAACTGATAATTGTTTAAAAATTTGATGGTCAAATATGATTCTTATCTATATTATTCTTTTTTCTTTATTTTTTCAAGAATACCGGAAAAAAATCAGCGATTCGGATATAACCATGATAGAATGAAGCGCTTCGGTCGGCATTTCGTACAACGTATTTGCGCACACCTGAAGGATTTCAGGTGTGCGAAGGACGAAGCAATGCGCCGCTTATACATGAAAAAAGAGAGCTCTTCGAAATCGGGTCCGGTAACGACGCGTGAGAGAATCTTGTGCAGAGATCGTTCGCACAAAAGGAACATCCCGGAACGACGCGCGCGACGCGCGAGAGAACCCCGACCATTCGCGGGTAGGTGTTGTGGCCGTTAACGTAGAATGACGCGCGAGAGAACCCGGATACGAATATGTTTCAGTCGGGAAATCCGGAAGCAATTCCTGAACGATTGATATACTGATCCAGGGCCTTTTTCAGCTCACGGTTCTGCGGCAGTGCAAGTTCCGGGTCCATGGAAAGCAGGTCGTTTACTGCCCGGGATGCTGCCTTCAGGATAGCGGAATCCCGGTAGATGTCCGCAATCTGGAAAACCGCTATGCCGCTCTGCCTCACGCCGAAGAGATCTCCGGGTCCCCGCAGCTTCAGATCCTGTTCTGCAATATAGAACCCGTCGTTGGATTCGTTGAGAATTTCCAGCCTCTTTGAGGTCTCTTTTTTTCCATCGCCCTGCATGAAGATGCAGTAGGACTGGGCGCTTCCCCGGCCGACCCTGCCGCGGAGCTGGTGAAGCTGGGCGAGGCCGAAACGCTCCGCATTTTCGATCATCATCACGGTGGCATTCGGCACATTGACGCCGACCTCTACGACCGTCGTGGAGACGAGAATCTGGATTTCACCAGCGGCGAAGGCGTTCATGATCTCCTGCTTCTGCTGCGGCTTCATCTGGCCGTGGAGGGCTTCGACCCGGATGGCGGCGTCAAAACGCTCCCGGATCTTCTGGCAGTATTCCGTAACATTCTCGCAGGGGATTTCCTCATTGGGTTCGACCATGGGGCATATGATATAGACCTGATGTCCGTCCGCAATCTGCTTTTCCATGAAGCGGTAGGCGGTCTCCCGGTAGGAGGTCCCGACGACACAGTTCCGGATGGGAAGCCGGTTCCGGGGCATATCGTCGAGTACGGAAATGTCCAGATCCCCGTAGAGGATCATCGCCAGTGTGCGGGGAATCGGCGTGGCACTCATGACAAGCACATTCGGAGGATAGCCCTTTCCGGCAAGCGTCATGCGCTGTCGGACACCGAAGCGGTGCTGTTCGTCCGTAATGACGAGACCGAGATTTGGATATGTCACGGCCTCCTGGATGAGCGCGTGCGTGCCGACGATCATCATTGCCTCTCCTGAGGCGATTTTCTCATAGATTTCTCTTTTTTCCTTTGGCGTACAGCTGCCTCGCAAAAGAACGGGGCATGCGCCCTCAATGCCGCTGCTTTCAAGAAGTGCCGTGAGGGATGCGAAATGCTGCTCGGCGAGAACCTCTGTCGGGACCATGATTGCGCTCTGCCAGCCGTTTTCAAATGCCATGATCATGGCCAGAAAAGCGAGAATAGTCTTTCCGCTTCCGACATCACCCTGAATCAGCCGTTCCATCAGCCGGTTCGAGGCAAGATCCTTCTCCAGTTCGTTCCACACCCGCTGCTGTGCGCGGGTTAGACGGTATGGAAGGGCGTCGATGACTTCCTCTGTCTTCCACACGGTCTTCATCGGAAAATGGTTGACTCTGTCGCGATTCCGGTCCTTCATACGGGCGATTCCCAGAAGGAAGAAAAAGAACTCATCGAAGCAGAGACGGTTTCGGGCAGAGAGGAGGCTGTCACGGGAATCCGGGAAATGAATCTGATCGAGCGCAAAATTTATCTCCGCAAGACCAAGAGGTTCACGGATTTCTTCCGGAAGGATTTCGGGGATGCGGTCCCGGGTCTGTATAAGCTGTGCCATGGCTTTTCGAATGGCCTGATTTGTGAGCCCCTTCGTCAGTGCATAGATCGGGAGTAACTGCCCCCGCAGATTATCGTAGGCGGCCGGTGTGAAAAGCTCGGGATGCTCCATGATCCGTCTGCCGCTTTTCTCTATGACGGGTCCCCGGAAAATATAGACCATGCCGGGCTTCAGGGTGGAGGCGAGGAACGGCATGTGAAACCAGTTCACCTGCAGAGAACCGGTCTCGTCCTTGAGGACAGCCATGGTAATGGAATTTCCTCCAAATGTCCGGACCGAGGGCTTTCGGGTGATCCGTCCGAAGACGGCGTTTTTCTGACCGGGGACGGCCGCTCCGACGGAAACGGGTTCCTCGTATGAGTCATATTCTCTTGGATAATACCGGATCAGATCATCTGTGGTGAAAATTCCTGCCCGGTTGAACAGAATCTCGGATTTTTCCCCGATTCCTTTCAGATTCCGGATGGAATGGGGAGGTATCTTTCTGGATGGCATATGTTTTTCCTCTGCAAAGGAAGCTGCCTCACCGGTCTTCTGACCGGACGGGCAGCTTCATAGATTTACGCGAACAGTGAGCCGCAGCCGAATGCGAAGTATTCGTGTGCGGCGAGCGTCGCGATAGCGAGATAAAACTCGCGCAGCGTGTTTTATCTCGTTACGCGAACAGTGAGCCTCATCCGAACACGGAGCTTTCGGAAGAGACGAGCGTCACGATAGCGGGATAAAAGCAGCGAAGCGCGTTTTATCTCGTTTGCAGGCGCGTTAAAGATTCTGCGTGAGTTTGTGAAATTTCCTGCGAACGTGTGCAGCTTTACTCAACGGACAGGATACAGTAATAGACCGGCTGTCCGCCGTTGTTCACTTCGACGTCTACATCCGGGAACTTTTCGGTGATCTTCTGAGCGAGGCGGTTTGCGTTCTCTTCTGAGAATTCCTTACCAAAATATATGCTGATAAGCTCAGCGTCGTCGGACATCATCTTCTCCACGGATGCGAGGGAGGTATCCTCGATATCCTTGCCTACGGAGAGAATTCCGTCGTCACCGACTGCCATGATGTCTCCCTGATGAATTTCAACGTTATCGATCGTGGTGTCGCGGATTGCGTAAGTTACCTCTGCGGTGCGGACATTTGCGATGGCGTCCATCATTGCCGTTTGATTTGATTCAACATTCTGTGCGGGATCATATCCGAGCAGTGCGGTGATTCCCTGCGGGATCGTCTTTGACGGGATCACGATGATATTCTTCTCGCGCACCAGATCCTGCGCCTGACGGGCTGCCATGATAATGTTCTTGTTGTTCGGGAACAGGAAAATGTTTTCCGCATTGACTTGATCAATCGCGTCCAGCACGTCCTCAGTGCTCGGATTCATGGTCTGTCCGCCCTTGATGATGTAATCGGCGCCAAGGCCCCGGAAGATTTCTTCAAAGCCGTCGCCGGCACAAACCTCGATGAAGCCGACCGGTTTTGCGGGAGTGGTTCTCCGAAGAAGCTCATCTGCCTGATCTCTGGCTGCCTTGGATGGGTTCTTGATCAGCTTTTCATGGTGCTCCACGAGGAGGTTGTCGATGCTGATGCAGGTCAGCCTGCCGAGCGTCAGCGCCTTGGAAAGTATTTGACCGGGTTCGTTTGTATGCACATGTACCTTCAGCTCTCTGGCGTCCGGAATAATCACCACCTGTTCACCGTTTGTGACGAGGAAGGTGCGGAGTTCATCGATCTGTGCCTGCGGAAGCGATTTCTCGCTGTTGATGATAAATTCCGCACTGTAGATAAATCGGGGCTTTTCAGGCTCTTTTTCCTCCGGAGCCTCTTTTCTGTCTGCATTCTCATCCTTTGCCTTACCGAGGTCGGGATCTACTTCCTTTCCCATCAGGCCGTCATACGCGCCCTCGAGGATGGTGATAAGACCCTGTCCGCCGGAATCGACGACGCCGGCCTCCTTGAGAACCGGAAGCATGTCAGGAGTCTTTGCGAGAACCTCGTTGCCATAATCAATGATATTCTTGATGTAGACGTCGAGTGTCATTTGCGCGTCCACAAGTTTGCGGGCGATCTCGGCCATTCCCTTCGCGACGGTGAGAATGGTGCCCTCCTTAGGTTTGATTACAGCCTTATAGGCGGTTTCTACTGCCTTTTCACAGGCGTCGGCGATCATGGGAATATCAATTTCGTCAGAGCCTTTAACAACCTTGGTGAACCCCCGGAAAAGCTGTGAAAGGATGACGCCGGAATTTCCGCGTGCCCCGCGCAGAGATCCGGAAGAAATCGCTTTTGCCAGATCCTTCATGTTCATGCTGTCGATATCCTGTACCATATGAACCGCGGACATGATGGTCATGGTCATGTTCGTTCCGGTATCACCGTCCGGTACCGGGAACACGTTTAATTCATTGATCCAATCCTTTTTGGCATCCAGATTCTGGGCGCCGGTTAAAAACATATGCGCCAGAAGACTGGCATCAATTGTATTTTCAGCCAAAACTATATCCTCCTCAGATATCAGTCTATTACCCGTACGCCCTCAACGATGATGCGTACATGCTCAACCTTCATTCCGGTAAATTCCTCGAGCTGATATTTCACGCTGTCGATCAGATTTTGTGCTACCGTGGAGATACTCACACCATAGGCGATAATTACGTGGAACTCCAGGGAGATTTTGTTATCGCTGATCATCACGTGAATGCCGTGCTTCAGGCTGTCTTTTTTCAGCAGACGGACGAGGCCGTCCTTCATGTTGACGGCAGCCATTCCGACAATCCCGAAGCATTCTACGGCAACGCTGCCGGCATAGGTTGCGATGACATCGGGATTAATGACTACTTCGCCGAATTCCGAATTAACGCGTCCTTTCATCTCCTGCTCCTTTCTATATATACAATACTGACAATACTGTAATCGGATTCAGGGCTCCGTATAAGTCCGGATGACATCCGGAGGACTGGTAAGCCCAATTACACAATCTTTAGTATAGCGTAAACAGGTGGGATTGTGAAGGGAAAATGTGCGGCGGTATCCTCACTCTGACACCTGCCGGATCTATCCGGCCTGGGAGGAAAGCAACGAGATAAAACACGCTGCGCGAGTTTTATCTCGCTATCGCGACGCTCGCCGCACACGAATACTTCGCATTCGGCTGCGGCTCACTGTTCGCGTAAAAAAAAGAGACCTCATCAGATGACGGATGAGATCTCCAGGATGTTTCCTTTTATGGAGCCGTGACTTCAGGCACGCTCTACAGCACCGCTTCTCAGGCAGCTGGTACAAACGTACATCTTCTTTGTACCCTGTGGTGTCTTTACACGTACAGCCTTAACGTTAGCTTTCCACATATGATTAGATCTTCTATGAGAATGGCTTACATTATTGCCAAAGTAAACAGCCTTATCGCAAATAGCACATTTTGCCATGATCACACCTCCTTAACCGCAAACTAAAGCCGAATCTGATACAACGGCTTACAACACTCAGCTATTGTATCAGAACGATCCGCTCTTTGCAAGAACTTTTTAAAGATTTCGCAGGATTTCGCAGGAACTTTTTTGAACCAACCTTTTTGAACGTGAACTGAAGTTCAAAGTTTCATCCCGTCTGCATCGGGATAGAAGTTAATCCTTCCGGGATATTTCAGGCTTATTCTTCCGCGTCCGATTCTCCGGCGGAGGATCCGCTGCCATCCTTACCGACAGCTTCCTTGATCTTGGTCACGATGTCCGGAGCCATGTCAATGATCTTGGAAACCGCATCCTGACTTTTCATGCTGATCAGCTTTGTGGTGCCGTCCTTCGCTACCATCAGTACAGCGGCCGGGACCATCTTGGCGCCTGCCGCGCCGCCGCCGTTATCTTTGGAATTGTTGCTGAAAGCGCCGGCACCCATACCGAAGGAAACCTCTGAGAGGGGAATCATGATGCTGTCGCCGACCGGAACGGGCTGGCCGACAACTGCCTTCGTGGTAAGGAAGTTATTCAATCCCTTGAAAAGCGAGTCAACATTATTTTCGAAGCTGTTCTTCTTGTCTGACATAATCCGTATTCCTCCTGTAGTCCGTTGTTATTTCAGATCCCTGCCGGCGGCGGGCTGCCTGTCCGATTTGTTTCGGAATTCCCGTTATGACGGCCCTGTACGGCCGGATGTTTTTTTTGAAAACTACTGCCTGGTTTAAAACTACTGCGGCCTGGTTGGGCATGACAGCGTGGAGACTGTATGGCCGGGTGTTATGCAAAAACATTTGAAGACTCTGCAGGCTGTCCTCCTGTCTGTTGGTGCAGCAGTTGAATCGCAATCAGGCAGCCCTCTTTCTGCGAGGGATGATGCCTTTTCTCTTTTTGTGACCAGTATCCGGTTTTTCCTCGCTTGTATCCGCTTGAGAGGACCCCTTGCGGCGGATCCGCCGCATGAGGATCCGGAATTCTCTGGCGGTGACGATTCTGAGAATTCGCACGAGTGGTACGATCAGAATGATATGACCTCGAAGATCCATATCTGCCTCAAGGATTTTCTGTTGAAAATCCGGCCGAATCTGCAGGCTGCCCGGTATCTTCGGATAAAAAATCGCGAAGATGCCAAGAAGCTGTCCGGTCAGTGCAGGATCGTCCGTGCCAAATTCGGCGTACCCGTCAATTTTCCGAGGAAGAATATGATGAAGCAGAGCTCCGAGCTGCTTCAGTGCCATTTCCTTGAAGCAGTAGAAGGATTCCGATTCCAGGTAGTCGATCCAGTCCGCCGCGATGTTCAGAAAATGACGGATTTTCCGGAGAGCTTCCCCTGCAGAGGTGAAAAACCGGCGGAAGGCCCTTCGAATCCGGCAGAACAGACTGCTGATCCGCGCTCCGAACCGGGCGACCGGACCGGGCGTTTCACTTGCAGCCACCTCTATATCGAGTGCCGCAGCGTTTTCTTCGGTGCTCCTGTCGGGCATGTATTTCCATTGACCGGGACTTACCGTCGGCCGTTTCTTTGCCGCGGACCAGGTCTCTCCCCTGGCCTCAGAGGCACTGCGGAATGTTTTCGCACCGGCCCCGGTGGCTTCTTTTGTTTCTGTTGATTGGTGATTCCTTTTCTCTTTTCTTCTGTTGATCAGCTTCAGGAGCGGAACCCCGAGAATTCGTATCTCTCCGCTGTGCGTGCTGTTTCCGCCGCTTTGTCTGAAATGAAAGTCAGCATGGAAGAAGTGAAACAGCCACCAGACCTTTGCGTCTGCGCGGATTTCGTCTCCGTGCTTCTTCAGTTTCACCCGGTATAAAAATGGTGTAAAAAGCAGGAGAAGGATGAGTATGAGAATAATCCCGATTATCCACAGCAGAATGATACCAATCGTTGACAGAATGTGAAGAAATACTGACAGCATCCTTCCTCCTCTATCTTTCTGTCCATGTCAGCTGCGACAACTGTGTCGCAGTGAGCGACATCTGTGCGTCAGTCTGCGGCAGCTGCGTCTCAGTGCGCGGCAACTGTGTCCTGGTCCGGAGATTCAGGATATGTTTCTGCTCCGGGTGCACATTCCGGGAGCATCCGTCTGCCTCAGATAGGTTTTCATATCACATGATCCGGTCGCCTGGAATGTTTCCCCGGCGATCTGCGTCAGAACCTCGTACGCTTCACGTTTTCCGACTGCCAGACCGACAACCGGCGGGAGCGTACGAAGAATGATATCATTTCTAAGATATTTTGCTTCAATGATATCCAGCTGCTCCGCCTCGTTCAGAGGGTAGGTGATCAGAAACAATCCGGGAAACCATGCACCCTTTCGGAGCGCGCGGCGGATTTCCGCTTCCTGCTCCTCCGCTCGTGTGCCGAGATACAGTTTGCCTGAAAATTTTACTTTTGGGGTACCCATAATCCTGATTTTTTCATCTCCATGTAAGTGCTGTATCCTTTTTCGAGGATCTGGCGCTCATTCGTGAATTTCAGCAGATGATAGGCCTCGTGGTATTTGTAATATCCGGAATCTATGAAATATTCCTCCCACTGCGGCTTGCTGTAATAACTGCTTCCCATCATCAGATACCAGTGGACCTGTTTGTCCACCTCGCCCTCCGGAACTTCAAATGTATAGTGGCTCGTTCCGATATATTTCATGATTGTAGCCCTTGCCCCGGATTCTTCACGAACTTCCCGAAGAGCCGTATCTGTGAACGCTTCTCCCTGTTCGACAGTACCCTTTGGGAGAACCCAGCCTTCATAGCGACCTTTGAAATTTTTATACAGGACGAGGATTTTTCCCCGGAAGATGACGATTCCTCCGCAGCTGACCGCATTTATCATGTGTTTTATCCTCCCATAATTATGATTAGTATACGACAGTTGTGCGCCGTTCGCAAGGAAGGATATAAGATGCGGGAGTGCCGGATTCCGTCTGATTCCGACAGATCCCGTTCAGCTTTCGCTTCCGAAATATGTGGCGAATACCTGGCGGACGACATTGATTGCAGGGGCTGTGCCGTCTCCTCCGTTTTCCACAATGGCGCAGACCACGATATCATTATTCCCGGTGTTGGAGAAACCAACAAACCAGGAGTGTGAGTCACCCGCACTGTCGTATTCGGCGGTTCCGGTCTTTCCGACAATGTCATAGGGAAGGTCAGCGATGGCAGTTCCGGTTCCGCCCTGCACAACGCCTCTCATCGCTTCCGTCAGGTTTGCCGCCTGTCCCGCGTCCATAACCTGCTTCAAGGCGGTGGTCTGTGTGCTTTTTACAGTCTTCCCCTCAGCGGTAACAACACTTTTTATAAAATAAGGCTTCAGCATCACGCCTTTATTGGCAACAGCCTGCCCGATCATGCACATCTGAAGCGGCGTAACTCTGGTGTCGCCCTGCCCGATCGCGGTCTGCATGGTCAGCTGGTCCGGCGTGTCGGAATCGAGCGTGAAGGTACTTGTCGTGACATCGAGATCCGTATCGACCGCCTGATTCAGACCGAAATCTTCGGCTGCCTGCCGGAATGTGGATTTGTCGATATTGTTCTGGCTCATGTAGGCGAAGGCACAGTTACACGAATTTGCGAACGCGCTGGCAAAGGTCTCCTGCCCATGTGCCTCATAGTTGTAGCAATGAATCGTGAAGCCTGCGTTTTCATATGTTCCGGTGCAATTGTAGGAAAAATTATCGAAACTGCCATTCTGCCGCAGATACGCGAGCGCGGTGACGATCTTGAAGGTGGAGCCCGGAGGATAAAGCCCCTGGGTTGCGCGATTCAGGAAGATGCCGTTGTCGGAATTCGTCAGGGTATCCCAGTTCTCTTCGACAGTGTTCGGATCATAGGTCGGGCTGCTGTAATCCACGAGGACGCTTCCGGTATCGACATCCATGGCGATTACAGCCCCTGAATTGTCGCCCATCGCAGCGGCTGCTGCCTGCTGAAGGGGCACACTGAAGGTTGTCACGATGTTGTCGCCGGCCTTCTTCTGTTCGTTCAGATCGTTTTCCATCTGAGTGACGATGCCGGAGTGGGACTGGATCAGATCGTTGTTGTGGGTCGATTCCAGTCCGCTTCCGCCGTAGACAGAGTAACCGACCGACTGGGCAAACAGTGAGCCATAGGGATAAACCCTGGTTTCTGTACCGTCGTCTGCCGTGTCAGTTCTTGCCAGGGCGGTTGTGCCATCATCCGCCAGAATGGATCCGCGGATGATCTCCTGTGCCGCTTCCTCCTGCCGTTTATTGTACGGGCTGTTCAGCAGGGCATCACTGTCGTTGATCTGAAAGTATACCATGTAGACGATCAGAGACGCAAAAAGCGCAAGGGAGACGAAAGACACAATCCGGTAGGGCCTAATGATTGCGGAGCGCGAGATCTTCTTTTGTCTGTTCTTCGATCTTTCGTTCGAGGTCTCCGGTGTCCTGCCGTACCTGTCCGGATTGTCCCTGCGGTCTGTACGGCTGCTGTTCATACTGCTGTTCCGGTCGGAACGGCTGCTCCGGCCGGTACTGCTGCGGCCGGAATCCCTGATCCCGGTTCTGCGGCTGCCTCTGGAGCTCTCTGTTTCTCCGTATCCTCTCTCGTCTTTCTTCCTCAAGTTCTTCGTCCTCGTCCTTTCTCATGATGTACAGTCCCTGGATGATGGATATCATGGCAATTGTGCACATCAGTGAACTTCCTCCGTAGCTGACCAGCGGAAGCGTGATGCCTGTCATCGGGATGAATTTTGTCGTGCCGCCGATCGTCAGGAATACCTGAAAGGCATATTCCGTACCAAATCCGATCGCGACCAGCTTATAGAAGGGCCGGTCAAGGCGGAGAGCGATGTTTACGATCAGCAGATACATTCCCATGCAGAGGAGGATCAGGCAGATGGAAAAAATGATCCCGAATTCCTCACAGATAGCTGCAAAGGTGAAATCCTCATACGCAAGAGGAATCATCTCCGGATGACCGTTGAACAGGCCGGTGCCGAACCATCCGCCCGCGCAGACACCGAAGAGTGCCTGGATGATCTGATATCCGGTGCCTTCATAGTCGGAGAACGGATCCTTCCAGACCTGTACCCGGACGCGTACATGCTCAAAACGGCGGTAGGCAACGACACATGCGCCTGCCATGCCTCCCAGACCGAGAGCTATGTAGCCGGGATTCCTGGTGGCGACGTAAACCATGACGATATACGCGACAAAATATACAAGCGCAGCGCCAAGATCGGCGGACAGCGCCAGAATCCCGACATGGATCGCGACCACGATCGTGGTGATGACAACCTGCTTAAAGTCGGTGCGCTTCTGAAGCATGCCAGCCATGAACAGAACGACACTGATCTTGACAAATTCGGAAAACTGGAAGGAAATGCCTCCGATGTTCAGGTTGAGGTTGGCACCGCCGGTAACCCGGCCGAGTGCCAGAACCGCTCCGAGCAGCAGGATGCCCACAATACCGTAGAGCCATGTGAGCTTTGAAACCCAGCGGACTCTCCGGACAAAAACGGGGATGATGAAGCAGACCATCGTGGCAAGCGCGGCGATGATGAACTGCTTTCTGGCATTATCGATTCCAAGCCTGGACTGCATGACCAGTCCGACGGACAGGATCATGCACATTGTATTCAGCAGAATGAGAGAGGCTTTCCGGTATATAATCCGGTACAAAATCTGCACCACCAGGATATATCCGATCACACAGATCAGCATGAGGATCATATATGGCTCCTCGGACTGGAGGTACATGATGACATAGCTGACGGTGTTGAAAAGGACCATGAGCCAGATCTGGTTTCGCATGATCCGGCGCCGTGCCTCATCTGATTTCCTCTTGAGGACCATGAAGGTTTCCACCGTGAAAAAAATCATGATCAGAAGAAGAACGTATTTCGATACCTGTACTAATATTTTTACCATGAAACGGACACCTCATGTTGTGGGGATCTTTCTGTCTTCTGTCACTCTGCACCTATTCTACGCCGCGGCGGAAATGTCCGCGGGTGGTTTCCATCTCCGGAAGATCACGCCGCTCAAGGAAGGCAGTCACGATCCTCGAGGCGAGCGGACCGCTCTCGTCGGTAAACTGCAGACGGAAGGATCGAAAATGCAGCCTGTCCAACGGGGATGAGGAATCCCTGCCGTCGCTCAGATGCTCTTTTAACAGTGAGGAAGGCAGGCTGTTGTAGATGATATTGTAGCAGGAAACGCAGTGACATTCCGCGGGAAACCTGGCTCCCTTTCTGTCCTTCAGAACAAGACGCGCATCGGAATGGGTGCAGCGGTCCATTGTCTTCTTCAGGCAGTGAGCTGACAGCATCATCGGAGCGCGGCCGTATACAATGATTTCGCTCGTGCGGTTATCTCTTTTTTGAAGTTCCCGGTAATTGAGTTCGAGGGAGGCCGTGTTGCGGGAATATCCCCAGCGGGCCAGGAAATCTTCTGCCCGCGTATTCATCGTGTAGATTCCGGCGTCTGCCACTGTATATCCGGTAAGACCAAGGAAGCGGAGCAGGCCGAGCTCCTCGAGGTTTCGCACCAGAATGGCACAGGAAGACGCAGCCGTGGATTCCGGGAACAAGGACATATATGCACGGACAAGGGAGGTCAGCGACGCTTCGCTGTCTTTTCGCATCACATAGGGGAGCATCAGAAAAGCGGACTTTCCGGATTCCTGTGTCCTCCGTACTGCCTCTGACAGAAATCCGGAGTGTGCGTTGTCTCCAAGGAACATCTCGGCGTCGAGCCAGAGTGCGGAGAGACCCTTTACGTCCAGAAGAGCACGGAGCTGTTCAACAGAGCTGACGGATGCAGTACAGCAGGTCCGCCCTGGCTCCGCAGCATCTGTATCTGTACGGAAGAAATCCCTTGATGTATTTGAAACAGCCGGGGCGCTGCGGCGGTATGTCTCGCGGATTTTTTCGGAAAGCGCAGAAAAACCCTCTCTCCGAAGCTCGTTTAACAGCTGCATCGGAACGAAGAGATTCTTCTCCGCTTCCAGACGCAGATCCTGAAAATAGAAAGGGCTGTTACCGGTTTTGTTCATTTGCGCGAGAATTCGCTCTTCGGTGACCGGACGGTTTTCTGCGATCTGTACTCCGTCTTTTTGAATCCGTACATGTACAGATCCTGTTTCGCAGGAGACGGTTTCTCCGGGAAAATCCGGACCTTCCGGGAGACGGGGCGTCTGGTTCGCTGACCATGACAGATCAAGAACGGCGCCTTCGTCTACAGTGAGTCTGAGCCTTGCGGCGACAGGAGTCTGCAGCCTGTGGGCGGCCTCGCGGGTGCTGAGATCGGCGCGTATTCGTCCGGTCAGCTCCTGTGCCGCTTTCTGACGGATATCGCTCAGCTTTTCATTCCTGAGAGCAATCATATCCCTGCCGTTTCGCTGCAGGTAACAGCCCGGGTGAAAGCCGTCACGGTTGAAGAGATTCCAGAGGAATTCCAGGTCTTCATCATCTACGCGGTAATGGTCCGGGTCCGAGAGAAAGCGGTCGATGTATTTGCGGTAGACCTGCACGACGCCGGCGGTGTACTCCGGTTTTTTCATGCGGCCTTCTATTTTAAAGGAAGAAATACCCGCGCGGATGAGATCCGGAAGAATCTCAACTGTGTTCATATCCTTCATGTTCAGCGGATATCTGGTGTTTTTCCCGGTGAGGAGCTTTCCGTCTTCATAGACTTCGAAAGGAAGGCGGCAGACACCGGCACATCTGCCCCGGTTTCCGCTGCGGCCTCCGATAAGGCTGCTCATCAGGCACTGGCCGGAATAGCTGTAACACATCGCTCCGTGGATGAAGCTTTCGATTTCCATACCGGTCTTGTCATGAATGAGACGGATCTCTTCCAGAGAGAGTTCCCTTGCGGGGACGATTCTGGACATGCCGATCTCCTTCAGGAAGGCAGCGCCGTGAACACCGGTCACCGTCATCTGCGTGCTGGCATGGAGGGGAAGATCCGGAAATACATGCTGAAAAAGATCGATGACGCCGAAATCCTGTACAATGACCCCGTCAAGCCCCTCCTCCACATATGGTTTCATGAAGTCTTCGAGGTCTTTTTCAATCTCGGAATCCTTGACCAGAGTGTTAACGGTCATGTAGAGCTTTTTTCCGAGCCTGTGTGCAAGGTCGATGGCTTCACAGAGTTCGGTTTCACCGGGATTGTCGGCATACGCTCTGGCTCCGAACCGGCTGCCTCCGATGTATACGGCGTCGGCTCCGGCGATGTAGGCGGCCTTCAGAGCTTCGACAGAACCGGCAGGGGCCAGAAGCTCTGTCTGAAAAGCGGGGATGCCTGCCGTTCTTCCGCCGGAAATCCTTTCAGTCATCTCTCGCTTATTTACGGGTACTGCCATTGCTTCTGCTTTCACGAAGTCTTGCATTTTCCTTCTTGAGCCTTTCAATCTCCATCTGCGCCGCCACGAGGTCATGCTTGATATCGTAGGTGCTCTGATCCTTATTCTCGAGATCCTGCTCCATAGAATCCACCTGGGATTTTGCCTTGAAGTAGTCGTCTGCAATATTGAACTCGAGAAGCATGGATTTCGTATCCTGCGTCAGACGGCCGTAGCCGCTGATGGAGCTGAGCTCGGCGATCTTGTTGTTGAGGTAGAATGCGACTCTCTGCAGGTATTCCTCACTCTCATAACCGGAAAGAGTAATTGCTTTTCCGTCAATCAGAACCTTTACTGAATGTTTTTCCGCCATACGTTTATCCCTCTGTATCTGTATTGTCTATATGTTATAAATACGGATTCTGCCGGATGCTAGCGATCCGGTTTCCGCTTCCGGTATATCTGTGCTGCAGATTGTTTTTTCGATATATCTGCTATATCTGCGGTGCAGAGTTTTCTTTCGTTGTATCTGCGGTGCAGATCCCTCTTCTGTCCCATCCGCGGTGCAGCTTCCTCACCAGGTATGTCTGCGCTTCTTCTCGGCTGAATCTGTGCTGTGCCTTAGTTCTCGGGGATATCTATCCCGAGATGGTGGTAGGCGAGCTCGGTCGCCACTCTTCCGCTGTGCGTCCGGTTCAGAAAACCGTTCTTGATCAGATACGGTTCGTAGACATCCTCGATGGTGCCGGAATCTTCGCCTATGGCAGCCGCAAGCGTATCCAGGCCTACCGGTCCGCCCTTGAACTTATCGATGATTGTGGTCAGCAGCTTGCGGTCGGTGCGGTCCAGCCCGTATCGGTCCACCTCCAGCAGATTCAGTGCCATATTCGCGACATCCGCGGTGATCCTTCCGTCATACTGAACCATTGCGAAATCCCGGACACGTTTCAGAAGACGGTTGGCAATCCGCGGGGTTCCGCGTGACCGTCTGGCAAGCTCGTGTGCTCCTTCATCGTCAATTTCAACGTCCAGAATTCGTGAGGAGTGAAGGATGATTTCGCTGAGCTCATCAACGGTATAGAATTCCATGTGCTGGATCACACCGAAACGGTCTCTAAGGGGCGCGGTCAGGAGGCCCGCTCTTGTCGTGGCACCCACCAGGGTGAATTTCGGGAGATCGAGCCTTATGGACCGGGCGGAGGATCCTTTGCCGATCATAATATCGATGGCGTAATCCTCCATCGCCGGATAGAGTACTTCCTCCACCTGCCGGTTCAGACGGTGAATCTCGTCGACAAACAGGATGTCACCCTCCTGAAGATTGTTCAGAATCGCGGCCATCTCTCCCGGCTTTTCAATTGCCGGTCCGGACGTCACCTTCATATGCGTGCCCATTTCATTGGCAATAATACCCGCAAGGGTGGTTTTTCCGAGGCCGGGCGGTCCATAGAACAGGACGTGGTCCAGAACATCGCCTCTCTGCCGGGCTGCCTGTATATAAATTCGAAGATTGTTTTTGGCCTTTTCCTGGCCGATATATTCGTCGAGGCTCTGCGGCCGGAGACTTTTTTCTACCGGTTCATCTTCCTGCCGTGCCTCAGTTTGTATGATTCGTTTTTCCATAAATACCTGAATGATGTATTACATCACAAATAATATCAGTTACGGAACGTTCCGTGCCGCTGTGCCCCTCAATCCTGGAGAGAAACGGCTCTGCGGCCGGCCGCGGAGCGGACAGAATGCAGGTAAAAGATTCAGCAGCTGTCTCTGCGGCAGATATGCGTCGTTGAGAGAGCGGACAGAATGCAGGTCAGAATAAAAATTTCAGGGCTGCCTTCAGGATAGCTTCAGAGTCCATGCTTTCATCGGTGGCTGCCTTTCGAACAGCCTGCAGGGCCTCGGCTCCCGAGTAGCCGAGAGCGACAAGTGCCTGCACGGCATCATCCGCAGCGGCGGACTGTCCTCCGGCACCGGGCTCAGCGGCACTGTCCGCTTCCGCTCCATGTGCAAGCTTTTTCTCAAAGGCTTCGTCGAGACGGAACTTGTCCTTCAGTTCCAGTATGAGTTTCTGGGCGGTCTTTTTTCCGATGCCCGGCGCCTTCGCAATCGCGGCAGCATCGTCGGCGAGCACCGCGAAACGCAGATCATCTGCTGTCATGGAGGAGAGAACGCCGAGAGCTCCCCTGGGGCCAATCCCGCTGACATTTAACAGGAGCCGGAAGACCTCGAGATCATCTCTTGTGAAAAAACCGTAGAGTGTCACCGCATCCTCACGAACGGCCATATGGGTGTACAGCTTCACGTCATCTCCTGCGCGGAGCTCCCGGTCAAGGAGAGCTGTTGGTACATAAACGATCCAGCCGATCCCGTGATTGTCAATGACAACGTAATCCGGACCTGTTTCTTCAATTGTGCCTTTCAGAAATCCTATCATGTGCGCATGCCTTTCAGAAATTTATCCCCGGTACAGAGTACCCCATATTTCAATCATATTACCACGAAACGGAGGATTTTGTAAACCGTGCCACAGACGGTATAAGCTGTGCAATGCTCCGTGCTTCGCTTGCGGGAGGATAGCGGGAAAGCTATAATGTAGGAATATGACTGCATGATACAGACGCTTTGACTTGAGAAAAACTGTGCAGAAAGGAGAAAATAATGCGGAAAAGACAGGAAACTGCTGAGCGGCATCTGACGGAAAAGATCAGGGAATACTTTCCGGATGAGGATGTGGTTTTGTTTGATATAGAAACGACGGGGCTTTCCTGGAAAACCTCTCATGTATATCTGATCGGCGTCCTGTACTGCTGCTGCGGCGAGTGGATTCTGGTTCAGTGGTTTCTGGACAGGCCTTCAGAGGAGAAAAACCTTCTGCAGATGTTCGGGGATTTTCTGCACGATCTGAAGGGGAAAGAAAAAAACGGGGATTCCGAAGAAGGCGGAGGCAGTGTGCGGCTTCTGCATTATAATGGCAATTTGTTTGATCTTCCGTATATCCGGCATAAATGTGAGTTTTACGGTCTGACAGACCCGTTTGAGAGGATGGAGAGCGTTGATATCTACCGGGAGGTGCGTCCGCTTCAGAAGTTTCTGGGCCTGCCCTCTCTGAAGCAGAAGGATGTGGAGAAATTTCTCGGGGTCGAAAGAGAGGATCGCTCAAGTGGCGGCGATCTGATACCGGTATACCGGCGTTATCTGGAGAGCCGGGATGAGGAGCTGCTGCATCTTCTCTTCCTTCACAATCATGACGATGTCGCGGGCATGGCTGATATTCTGCCGGTACTCTCCTATCCTCTGTTTTTCAGCGGAGGCTTCCGACTGTCCGGAGAAGCAATGGTTGGAGAATCTGGAGAAGCGATGCCTTGCGGAGAAGACTTTTGCTTTCAAGAAAATGGGGCGAGTTCACCTGAGAGACAGGCACTGCGGATCCGCATGAAAGCCGATCACGCCTTCCCTGTCCCGGCTGCGGTCACGGACCGGGAGTACGGGGCGGTTCTCCGTTTAGGATGCGGGGAGAATCCGCTGAGCGCGGATCTTCTGATCCGCACACGAAAGATGGAGATGAAGCATTTCTTTTCCGATTACAGGAATTACTTCTATCTGCCGGATGAGGACAGGGCAATTCATCGGGACGTTGCGATATTTGTAGATCCGGAGCATCGGGAAAAAGCCAGGGCGGCAACCTGTTACCAAAAAGCCCGGGGAACCTTTCTGCCGCAGTTTTCCGGTCAGATCGAGCCGGCCTTTTACATGGACTACAAATCAAAGCCCGCCTACTTCCGGTGGGAGGATCTTCAATCGAGGCTTGCCGGGAGTGAAGAGACGGAAGATGAGACCCTCCGGCAGTATCTTCTGGATTTTTTGGGAGTTTTTCGCAGGACCAGCCGCTAAACCGGTCATTAGACCAGCCTTTAAACCGGTCGCTTAGAAAAACCGCTAAATCAGCCGTTAGACAGCCGTTAAGAGGCATACCGGCTCTGATCTTTTGCCGCTGACAGTCAGTTAACCGGGCCTGATGTCCTGCCCGTTGTGCTGTCGGATGCATGAATGGTCTTTGGTTTTGCTTCAGTCTCTCCGGCAAGTTCAAAGCCCTTTTTTGCGGCGATTACCGCGATGATCTCATTGATCACGGCCGCGGCCGCGATGGTCCCTTTTACCAGGGATGAGAGCTCGGGCCGGGAAGCCGCGAGAACACTGCATACAATTCCGGTAAACACCAGAGATACACCGGAATGCGGGAGAAGCGTGAGCCCAAGATATTTCTGAACCGTGACCGGCATATGCGTTGCCCTGGCACCTGCTCTTGCACCGAAATATTTTCCAAAGGCACGAGAAGCAATGTAGACAAAGGTATAGAGCCCCGCTCCCAGAATCAGGTGATAGTCAAGCGGAGCACCAAGGTCGGTGATAGCGGCCAGCAGGCTGACGCCGAGGATGGGATGAAACCATGTCGTTGTCTGCTCCAGCTGTCTCTGCGGGATCCGGTTGGAGAATACAGCGGAGAAGGATACTCCCATCAGCATGTAATTCAGTGTGATATTTGTAAAAACCACCCGGTTGAAAAACAGACCAATTGCTGCTGTAAGCGTAATCCCGGCCAGGAGAATCAGAAGTGTTCCGGACTTTCCCGGTTTTTTCTTCAACAGCATTCCTGCCGGAACACCGGTAAAAATGCCGATCGCGATTGGCAGAAAAATCATGACAGGAATCATATACAGGGGCACTGCTCCGCCGGAAACTCTGCTGGCAATAAAGGAATTTACGGTAAAAAAGACGGCAATTCCGACAATATCATCCAATACCGCCATGGGAAGCAGCGTGTCTGTAACCGGCCCCTTCGTATGAAATTCCTGGACAATGGATAAGGCAGGCGCAGGAGCTGTGGCAAGAGCGATGCCTCCAAATGCTGGCGCAAGCCAGACGGGCTGACGCGCCAGATAAAGTACCACAGCGAAGGTCACAGAGACTATGGCAAAGGTTCCGAGGGACTGCGTCAATGTCGTAATGATTAACGCCCGCCCATAAGATGCTATTTTCGTCCAGATAAGTTCCGTCCCCAGCATCAGTCCAAACGCGCACTGCATCCAGATGATAATCATTTTATACCATCCGGTCTCCAGAATTGACGGTGAAAGCAGGCCTGCTCCGCAGGGACCGAGCAGCATGCCGGCAATCAGCCATCCCAGAATCGCCGGCATTTTTATTTTTGTGATCAGTTTTCCGCAAAGCCAGGCAAGAACCAGGGTCCCTGCCCAGCGAAGAATCATAACCAGAGTTTCCATGTCATTATTCCTCTCTTTTCAGAATTCCGTACAAGAAGATATTCACGAGAGTTCTGCAATCCTTTTCGTGTCTCGCCAGATCCAGACCGTCCTCTGACGGATGATGGTAACTGGCATTCAGTGAATCCTGCATCATGCGAAAAGCTCTTATGATTTCTTCTTCCGTGAGATCACTGCGCAGCTTCCGGTTTCTGAGAATCCTGCGCAAGTAATTATCATTCACCTCGTCAAAATCCCGCCGGATATCTGCGATTTTGCTCTGCAGACAGGCCGGTGGAAAAATAACGGCACCGCAGAAAATGCGGGCGTAGTCCTCGTGTGCCTGAAAAAAATCCAGGCGGGTGCTGAAATAGGCGGTAAGAAGATCCTCCGGTTCTGCTTCCCCTGTAAGATGTTCCTTCAGGTATTCCGTTAGAGAGTGAAAACATTGCTCAAGACAGGCCAGATAAAGTACGTCCTTGGATTCGAAATAATGATAGATGATCCCCTTGGAAATGCCGCCGGAAAGGCAGACGGTATTCAATGATGCAGCCTCATATCCATGCGCCGCAAACTCAGCGGTTGCGCCTGCCAGAATTTTTGCCCGGGTCTGACGGTTCTTCTCTTCTCTGTTCATACATATAATCCTTTCGTTTGCTGCAGTCGGAAACCCACTGCCTTGCCGATGCTGGAGCTGACAGATCAGGTGTCTCTAAAATAAATGACCATGTGGTCGATATATGAAATATACCACTTATCGACTACATGGTCAATATATTACTGTATAAGCTCTTCGAAAACGCAGACAGCTCGCCTGCCGCGAAGCGCGCGTAAGAGACTGTATGCGATATTGAGCTTTCATGAAACGAAGAAGAGAAAAACCCGCAAATCCTGAAAAACAGGATCTGCGGGTTTTGCGTACTCATCTGTGCTTTATAAAACTCTGATATATAAGATATATAAGAGAAATCCGGGGATTCTCCGGCGGATTACTGTTCGTCAGAAGCCTCATCCTGAGAATCGTTCTGAAGAGCCTTGATGCTGAGGGAGATCTTGCGATCCTCTGCATTGAAATCAACGATCTTCGCAGTGATGATATCGCCGACATTCAGCACATCAGACGGCTTGTCGACATGATCTCTGGAAATCTGAGATACATGAAGAAGAGCGTCAATGCCGGGCTCAAGCTCAACGAAAGCGCCGAAGTCAGTCATGCGGGCTACTCTGCCCTCTACAACGGTTCCAACCGCGTACTTCTCATCGGCGGTAAGCCACGGATTCTGATCGTCAAACTTCAGGCTCAGCGCAATGCGATCGCCTTTGATATCCTTGATCAGGCAGGTAACCTTCTGTCCTACCGAAAGGATAGAACGCGGATTGTCAACGCGGCCCCAGCTCATCTCGGAGATATGAAGCAGACCGTCCGCTCCGCCGAGATCAATGAATGCACCGAAATCAGTGATATTCTTAACAGTTCCCTCGACAACATCGCCCACGTGAATTCTGGAGAAGAGCTCCTCCTGGGCTTTCTTCTTCTCGGCTACAACAAGCTGCTTGCGGTCGCCGATGATTCTTCTTCTTCTCGGATTGAACTCGATGATCACGAATTCAATCTCCTGATCCATGTATTTGTTGAGATCCTTCTCAAAGGTGTCAGATACGAGGCTGGCCGGGATGAATACACGCGCGCCGTCTACGTTGACACTCAGTCCGCCGTTCAGAACGCGGACAACCTTTGCCTTCAGAACCTCATGGTTCTCAAATGCCTCTTCGAGTTTCTTATTGCCTCTCTCGGCAACCAGCTTCTTGTAGGTGAGAAGTACCTGACCCTCGCCATCGTTGACCTTCATGACCTTGACTTCCATCTTGTCACCGACTTTAACGACGGTTGTCAGATCCAGAGAGTTATCATTAGAATACTCGTTTCTGGTCAGAATGCCATCAGCCTTAACCCCGATGTTCAGGATGATTTGCTCCGGTTTGACGTCGATGACCGTTCCCTCGACTACCTCTCCGTTATGTACGGTCTTGAAAGACTCGTTCAGCATTTCTTCAAAGCTTAATTCTGACATGTTCTGTAACCTCCTCAATTATACTATTTGGAGTAGATGCTCCAGCTGTGATACCTACACGAGAATAAGATTGAAAAGGTTTCAAATCCAAATCAACAAGTGTCTCAATGAAGTAAGTATTCGCACATTTCTCACTGCAAATATGATACAGCTTTTGTGTGTTAGAACTATGCCTGCCTCCGATGACAACCATAGCATCTACTTTCTGCGCAATCTCCCGCGCTTCTGTCTGCCGCTCGTCAGTTGCATTGCACACAGTATTTACAACATAACTACTATAACGCGTTCTGGCAAAAATTTCAACAATATCTTCAAATTTTACTTTATCAAAAGTGGTCTGGGCGACCAGAACCGCCTTCCGGCCCTCCGGGATCTTCAGATTCTGCAATTCTTCGGGGGATTCGACGGCATAGACCTCTCCTTTGGTCCATCCCATGATGCCCTGTACTTCAGGGTGATTCGGGTTTCCGGCGATGATGAGGATGTCACCGTTTTCGCCTGCCTTCCGGGCAATCTCATGGATTTTTTTGACAAAGGGACAGGTGGCGTCCACAAGGTCCACTCCCAGTGATTCCATTTTTTTCTGTATCCGCTCGGGAACGCCGTGAGAGCGGATGATGATGGTACCCTCATGGATCTGATCGAGCTCTTCCTCTGAGCGGATGACCCGGACTCCCTGGGCCGCGAGCTTATTTACCACCTGTTCGTTGTGAATGATCGGTCCATAAGTATAGACGGGCTTCCGGCCATCGCGAATCTGTTTCTGAACCTCGTCAACTGCTCTTTTTACGCCGAAACAGAATCCTGCGCTCTTTGCTTTGATAATCTCCATCCGTCCTCTCCTCTCAGCAGCTGCCCTTTTCTGCAATTCTGGCACGGGCAAGATCTGTGATGGTATCTGCAACCTCCTCGATCGTCATGTCAGAGCTGTCTACGAGGACGGCGTCTTCTGCCTTTCGAAGCGGGGAATTCTTCCGGTGCATGTCCTGGTCATCCCTTGCGGCAATGTCCTTTTCGATCTCCTCAAGAACGGGGGTCTGACCCTTCTGAAGCAGTTCCCGGTATCTGCGGAGAGCGCGGACCTGAACACTTGCGGTCAGGTAGATCTTCAGCGTTGCGTCAGGCAGGACGACGGTTCCGATATCTCTTCCGTCCATCACAACGTTCTGCGAGCGGGCGATCTCCTGCTGCATGGCTACCATTCTCTCACGGTTCGCGGCGTACCGGCTTGTCCTGGAGGCCATCATTCCCGCCTCCTCGGAACGGATCCGTCCGGTAACGTCTCTTCCGTTTAAAAATACATGCTGGCCGCCCTCGATGATCTGTAGACTCAGCCTGGCGCCGGGAAGTGACGCGTTGACGGCGTTTTCATCCTCCGTGTCGATTCCCAGGTCCAGAAAATAAAGGCCCATGGCGCGGTACATGGCTCCGGTATCAACGTAAATAAAGCCAAGTGCTTCGGAAACTCGCCTGGCTATAGTGCTTTTCCCCGCTCCGGCGGGGCCGTCAATTGCAATCTGAAAACTCATTTCTGACCTCGTGCCTGCCGGACGCCGGAGAAGCATATAATTTACGCGAACAGTGAGCCGCAGCCGAATGCGAAGTATTCGTGTGCGGCGAGCGTCGCGATAGCGAGATAAAACTCGCGCAGCGTGTTTTATCTCGTTGGGCAATCCGCAGGCTGAATAAATGTTGTGTCCCGCCCTCGCGGGCGGCTGTTTACCTGGTTACATTGCCGGCACATGATAAACCGTCCGGCAGAAATAATGTGGCGCTCCGCGGTGGCGGAGCGGCTGTTTGTATAGATACACTGCAGGAAATTATAAACGATCCGGCAGAAATTGTGAAGACCGTCATCCGCTTCCCTGTCCACGAGTGACTCGACTTAGTCCGTATCTTCTGTCCGGAGCTGCCGCGGCCGGCCCATCTGAGCTGGTTATGAAGACCGGTTATTGTCTGAAAGCGCGTCGGCGCATACCTTTGCCGTAGACCACGCTATCTGCAGATTGAAGCCTCCGGTGACGGCGTCAAGGTCAAGGATCTCTCCGATCGCATACATGCCGCGAACCAGACGGGATTCCATGGTGGACGGATTGATTTCCTTCACAGAGATCCCGCCCTGGGTGATGATGGCCTCGTTGTAACTGCGAAGACCGGTTATGGTGAAAGGAAAGGCTTTTACCAGTCGGCGGAAGCCGGCTCTTTCCTCTCTGGTGATTTCATTGACCGGTTTGTCTTCGGGAATTGCGCTCAGCTTCATCATGACCGGGCGAAGTTTCGCCGGGAAAAGGGAGGCGGTGGCGTTCTTCAGCTCTTTATTCCGTGCGTTTTCGAATTCTCTGAGGAGCCTTGCGTCAAGCTGTTCGTCGGTGAGAGCGGGCTTCAGGTCAATGTATGCCGCAAGAGGTCCGTCTTCCAGGTACTTTCCAATATACGAGCTCGCGGTCAGAGCAAGAGGACCGCTGACTCCGAAGTGGGTAAAGAGCATTTCGCCGAATTCGCGGAACTGTTTTTTCTTTCCGTAGGGGATGGTCAGTGTGACATTCCTCAGGGACAGTCCCTGCAGTTCGGGTATATAGGGCTCGGCGGTCTCGAGAGGAACCAGCGCGGGGCGCTGCTTCTGGAGGGTATGGCCGAGACTTTCCGCGATGATAAGGCCGTCTCCGGTGGAGCCGGTGGAAGGGTAGGAAAGCCCTCCGGTCGCAAGGATCACATCGTCGCAGGGGATTACGGATCCGTTTTCCAGAAGGATGCCGCTGACTCTCCGGTTTTGCTTCTTTATGGTTTCCTCCGGGGAGAGATTCTCCGTCAGAACTTTCATGACCCTGGTCTTCAGATGAATCTTCACATCCAGCAGCCGGAGACGGCTTTCCAGCGCGCGGATGATGTCAGAGGAGTGATCAGACGATGGGAATGCCCGGTTGCCGCGTTCCACCTTTGTATGCACGCCAAGGCTCTCAAAGAGACGGATGGTATCCTGACTGCTGAAGCTGTTGAAGGCGCTGTACAAAAAGCGCGGATTGGTCACGACGTGGGGGAAAAGCTCGTCTTTCTCACACGCATTTGTAAAGTTGCAGCGGCCTTTGCCGGTAATAAAGAGCTTTTTGCCCAGTTTTTCGTTTCGCTCAAAAAGGTGAACTTTGAAGCCGCGTTCCGCCGCGAACATGGCACAAGCCATGCCTGCCGCTCCGCCTCCGATCACGCAGATTTTAGACATAGATATTCCCCCGGTCTTTTGAAAAATTCAGTCATCAATTGTATTCCGGTCAGGATCCTTCAGGTTTATCCCGCGGTGATCATCAAGAGGATTGATCTCGTCGCGCGAGTATACCTGGTATTCATTCCAGATCCGCTCCAGTGTGGTCATGGTGTTCACAACCTCATTCTGCCGCCGCATGGAAAGCGCCACAATCAGCGCGTTGATCACGGAGAGGGGCGCAGCCAGCGAGTCTACGATGGAAGCCATATCGCTTCTGGCAATCAGATTGCAGGAGGAATACAGGTTCATCGGGGAGTGAATGCTGTCGGTCAGCGTGATGACTTTTGCGTTGCGGTTGTTGGCAAATTCCATCGCCTTAAGCGTGCGCATCGAGTATCTGGGAAAGCTGATCCCGATGATGACATCCTTCTCTCCGATTCGGATCAGCTGCTCAAATACCTCACTTGAGCCGGTGGAATTCACTAGGCGGACATTGTCAAAAATTTCATTCAGATAGAAGGCGAGAAAAGCGGCAAGCGGCGCGCAGCTCCGGAGCCCCATGACATAGATGGTTTTCGCGGAGAGAATGGTCTCGATGGCCAGATGGAAGGCTTTTCGGTCCATGTGCTCCTGTGTCAGCTTGATTTTCTCGATGTCGCTTGTCAGAACGGTGTCCAGAATTTTGTCCTGAGGAATCCGTTCGTAGGTGACCTCCATACGCTGGATAGAATTCAGACGGTTGCGAACGAGCTCCTCCAGTGTCTGGTGAAATTCGGGAAATCCGCGGTATCCCAGAAGGGTTGCGAAGCGCACCGTAGTGGATTCGCTGACGCGGGCCTGCTTGCCGAGCTCTGCAGCGGTCATAAAGGCGGCTTTCTCGTAGTGCTCGGTGACATAGTCGGCGAGCCGTTTCTGCCCCTTGCTCATGTTTGGGTAGAGCCGGCTGATTCTGGAGGAGAGACTGTCCTCCTGTGCTTTCCGGTGATCTGCGGAGGGACTGCTGATGGAGAATTCCTGAATGTGTTTTTTTTCGCCGGGATCCGGGGATTCGTCGGGTTCCGGACAAAAGCTGCCTTCACAGATGCTATCATCTGACCTGCCGGACCGGGGCGCCGCGCTGAAAGAAAAGCTTTCGTCTTCCTTACGCATGATCTGCCTCCCATGCACTGAAGGCGTTGAGACAGACGCCGCCGGCCTCTGCGAGGTCGTAGGTCGCGAATGCCTTTTTGAAGTTATCGGAAAAAAGAATCTGAGAGGATGCCGGGAATTCGTCGTCGCCTTCCCACAGGATAAAGCGGATGTACAGCTCCGGGAGAAGCTCGATGTCATAGCAGGCGTCGGCATAGTCTACCTTTGTGGCTCCCATACCCTCAAGGACTTTTTGAAAGACGCTTTTCCGGCTGCCGTATTTGTGATTGAAGCGGAAGATGCATCTGCCCTGGAAGGGACCGAAATACAGATCGCCGGAAGGCATGTCGCGGAACGAGATGAAGTGATTGCTGAATGCTTCATATTCCGCAAAAAGCAGATAGCGGAGAATCAGTACTCTTCCGCTGTTGTCTGCGATTTGCGGTGTGATCTCAAAGCCGGGCCAGGAAATGCTGTAATCCCTGCCCAGAAAACGCAGGGTGAAGCGCTGCTTCTCTTCGTTGTAATCTGTGTGAGTCCTGGCCGCAATCTCTGCAGGATCGGCTTCACGAAACTTCTGCGTATAGAATTCGATGGGCTGCTCCTGCAGGCTGTGTCTGTTGTAGTCCGGCTTCCTGTTTTGTGCTGCTGTTTCTGTTTTTTCTTCCATTGATATACCCCCGGTATTATTATGACGGATATTTATTCATATCGGCCCCGATTTTTGATCCGGCAGTAAAAAAACAGGTACTGCCGACAGATTTTCCGGGGATTCTGCAAGATTACACGTCATGCTTTTTATGCCGATGGTATCACACTTCCGGTTCGGGCGCAACTCACAGGGACAATATTTACCAATGCCTCTGCCGGTCTTTAACGAACAGGAAGAATTGTGAAAGCACTTGCCGTCAGCCGGGTTGTTTCTTATCTATTCTATTGGATTTATTTTGATCCATGCCCCAGTTCTTCATCGGTTCAATCTTCTGAACGCGGGTTCGCTTCAGGAGGAAAGCGGCGGCGAGCATGGCGACTGCCTCCGCGATCGGGAAGGCAAACCAGATCAGAAATTCCGCAGTCTTCATAATGGAGAAGAGATAAGCAAGGGGCAGAACAACAATAACCAGCCGCAGCAGAGAGACATACAGAGAGTATGTGCCCTTTTCAAGCGCCTGAAAGATTCCCTGCGAGGAAATGTTGATTCCGGCGAAGATGAATCCGGGAGCGATAATGCGCATCGCCCGCGCGCAGAGAATTTCCGTGTGCTCGGACAGGCCGAAAATCTGTGCGAGCGGATGCGCGAACATCTCCATGGCGATGATTCCGATGATCATAATAAGACTTGTGTCAAGGATTCCGTACCGGACTCCTTCTTTGACCCGTTTATAGCTTCCCATGCCGTAATTGTATGCGACCAGTGGCGTGATGGCATCACGGAGGCCGAAGCCGGCGAAGAAAATGAACTGCTGGATCTTGTAGAAAATGCCATAGGCGGTGACGGCTGCTGTCGAAACTCCTGCAAAGATGATGTTTACGCCATAGGTCATGACGGACATGAGGGCCTGCATGATAATGGCGGGAATACCGATCTGGTAAATTTCCTTCACCGTCTGCGCGTCGAGCTTCAGATAGCGGATACCTGCCGGAACCTCCTTGTTCATCTTGTAGTGGAAGAACATATCGAGGGCGAGAGATACGAACTGACCGAGGACTGTCGCGTAGGCGGCGCCGGCAACTCCCATGGCGGGACAGCCAACTAGTCCGTAGATCATGATCGGATCAAATATGATATTGGTGAGAGCACCGGCAATCTGAGCAATGGTGGAAAGCAGGGTTTTTCCGGTGGACTGCAGCAGCTTCTCATAGATTCCGTACATAATGTTTCCGAAGCTGAGGTAGGTGCAGATCGCCAGATAGGTTGTACCCATGGAAAGGATGACGGGATCGCTGGTCTGGGTTTTCAGATATCCGCGAATACCGAAGACTGCAAAGACAAGAAAACACAGGTAGATGATGATTCCAAGCATTATTCCGTTTCCCGCTGCCTTCGCGGCTTTCGTTCGGTTTCCCTGCCCGAGGGTTCTTGACATCAGTGCATTCACGCCGACGCCTGTACCGATGCCAAAGGCGACGATCAGCATCTGGATGGGAAACGCCAGAGTCAGCGCGTTCATGGCGTACTCTCCTGTGTTAGCCAGTCCGTTCATATCCGGCATCCGGCTTACAAACATGCTGTCCACAATGTTGTAGCACGCCTGCAGGATCATCGAAACAATGATCGGAATTCCCATCGTCCACAGAACACGGACCATCGGCTGCGTCCCCATTTTGTTTTCTGTGTGCACGGTATCTGCTGTTTCGTTCATGATATGAATATCCTCCTGTTCTATAGATCAGCCGATCTGCACAGGGGCCGGCTGCGGCACAAACGAGATAAAACTCGCGCAGCGTGTTTTATCTCGTTTGATTACCGGTTAGAAACCAGAAGCTTTTCCAGGGGAATACCGACCGACAGAAGCTTCTGGTAACACCGGGTGCATTTTCTGTACCGGTCGAAGGAATTTCTAGCCTCATCCTCGTTTGCGTAAACCTTCCAGGTCCCGACAAATTTGAAGTTTTTCGCATGGTTCTGTATGAACCCTTCGACATCTTCCGGCGGATATCCGAGAAAGACGCCGACTTCGTGGGGAAAATCCCGGTTCTGCCGCATGCGGCAGATGAGTTCACAGACGCACTCCGAGGCATGTGTCCCTGTGTAGCCCGCTGACGCGAGGATTCGCCGGCTCTTCTCCTGCCCGAGATCCCTGTCCAGATCTTTTCCGCGGTACAGATACAGCAGAGCGCGGCCGTCTCTGTAGCGGACCGGAAGAAGCCGGAGCCCGGCCGTCTGCATGCGTCTGTTGTAACGTCGAATATCTTCTCTCATGGATTGTTCGTCCGGGTAATGAACAGGAAAAAGGGCCCCTGTCTTCAGTCCGGCGAGTGTAGGTGAGGCGTGATCGACAAGTGTCTGGTCTGACATGATTCCTCCGATATCCGGTCTTCATCTATAATGAATGACCTGAATCATACCGTGTCTGCGGTTTAAATAACGCGGCTTCTCCGACATCTGTGTGCAGAAGTACAAGAATGTTTACAAATATTAGATATATCTAACACAGATTCAATATATCATACGAATGCGTCGCTGTCAACGGGAAGTGTGTGCAGAATCGGATAAGAATCGGATAAGGATCGGATAAGAATCAAAGAAGAATTCAAGAAGAGCTGAATCCGTATCGCGCCGATGGATCCCCCCGGTTCTTTAAAAAGAAGGTACATCGGCGCGATGCTGCTGTTGTCAGTATGGATTCTTTTTGTTCTTCATGGACATTACAAGGTCGTAGATAAAAGAACCGGTATGTCCGACGGAAGGATATTCGTCATCACCGATCTCCAGCTCGTATTTCTGGTAGGCGTTGATCAGACGGGCTCCACTCGGGTGGAGAATTTCACGTTCAAAGTGGCAGTTGTTGTAGGATTTGTGAACGTGGCCGTAGAACATGTATTTCGGGTGCCATTTGTTCATCAGCTCATTGAAGCATTCAAATCCCCTGTGCGGGAGATCCTCGAGATCTCCGTAGCCCTTTGCGGGAGCATGGGTGACAAGGACGTCGAAGCCGTTGCGAAGACGGATTTCGCGCGTGATTCTGCGAATACGGTCTTCCATCTCCTTTTCGTTGTACATGTTGTCGGCGTCCGGACGGTAGCGCATGGATCCGCCCAGTCCGAGAAGCCGCAGACCATGGTAGTCATAGACGGTGTCTTCAATGCAGATGCATCCTTCCGGCGGCTGTTCCATGTAAGTTTTGTCGTGGTTGCCCCGGACGTAGAGGATCGGGCAGCTCGCCATTGTGACAAGAAATTCCAGGTATTTTCTGTTGAGATCTCCACAGGATACGATCAGATTGTAATCCCTGAGCATGCCGGGTCTGTAGAAATCCCAGAGCTGTTTGACTTCCTCGTCGGCCAGTAGCAGTAATTTCATTTTTATCTCTCCGTTCTGTTCCTTATTTCTGCTCTTCAGCAGTGGGGATTCCCTGAACCCCGCTCCGCTCCATCGTGGAATGAATCGTATCTGTGAGCTGCGAGGGATCCGGGAGTGATCCGATGATGTTGTCGTTGAGCCAGTTCATATGAATGATCTGGTCATTGGTCAGCTGTGATCCTCCGCCTGCATCCTGGATGAGTCCGGTCTGGCTGCGGAGTTCGCCACAGAATGGATTGATGGTTCCGTTCTCGATTCCCTGCTGGAACAGAAATGCCATCTTGCGGGAATAATACGAAATATTCTGGGAGAGAATCACATTGATGGCGCCGCTGGAAAAGCCGAACCAGTAGTTGATTGCCTGCTCCTTGCTGATGTTCTCGCGGTTGTTCCAGGAGCCGTCGAGGATGGTGTCTACAATCTGAATATAAAACTGTCCCCAGTTCCACAGGGGCGCGGCGATATTGTGTATGGTTCCGTCCGCCAGACGTTTGTACACACCGTATTTTCGGGATGCTTCATCCGGCCGGATAAGATCCGGACCGGAAATGACACCGATCGCCTGCTCATTGAACTCCTCCTCCCATCGGCTGTTCTTTATGCCGCTCCATTTCAGGATGATCCTGACTTCCGGATCAATCATGGCGGCTCCGATCGCGAAAGCGTTGATGTTCGCGATGTTTCCGTTCAGCGGATAGTCTGCCACGTAGCCGATGCGGTGGTCGTCTGAGTAGGATGCGGCCAGTGCGCCCATGATGAGCTTTGCCTCGTACATCTTCGGATAATAGGTGCGGACCGCGCTGCTCATAAGGTCGATGGAGCAGTTAAGGATCTTCATGTTCGGATATCTTATAGCTGCGCGTTTGGAAGCGTCCATCATGTCCGGTGAGGTGGTGAAGACCACTTCATCGAGATCCGCTGCAGCGGCATCAAAGGCGGCGTCGAGCTTTTCCTCTGTATTGCAGTCATCGAAACAGATGGCATCCACGACGCCCTCGTAGGTCTGATTCAGCTCATTTCTGCCGAGCTCATGGCCATAAAGCCAGCGCGAGGTCTTCGGCGGACGGGAGTAGAGGAAGGCGACGCGGAGAGGCTGCTCTCTTGTGTATACAGGGGTAAACAGATTGGTGAGGATGTTCCCCTTTCGTGAGGTGTCCGGAGTATCGAGCAGGGCCGCATTTCCCTCGTTCTCTGCGCTCAGAAGCTCGTTCCAGATCAAGCCGATTTTCTTCTCGATGGAGGAACGGGTGTCCTCCTGAAGACTCTGGCGGTGGTAGAAACCCAGGTAAATCAGGAAGGCGTCACCTGCGGAAATCCGAAGATTTTCCCCGCCTTTTGCGTCGTATGCGTCGGAGAAACGGTTGAAATCCGAGCGCAGGTCCTCGACCGTCTCGATGGGCCAGGGTTCGGTCAGGTCTCTTCCGTACAATGTGGCCAGTCTTGCATAGCAGCCGGGTTTGGAAAAAACAATGCCGTAGAGCTGAGTGACTTTGTAGTAATCCAGGAATTCATAATAGACGCGGATATCAATATCATCGGACTTTGTCGGAAGAATGCGCGTGATGTCTGCGGCAATCGATCTGGCTCCGCAGTAGCTGAGCACGGATACCCGTTTATTGCCCTCAAGGACATAGAAACGGTTGAGATATTCAAAACACTTGATCGGGTCGTGGATTCCCTCGGCCTGCTGGGCGTCGTAGAGGGTGGACCACTTCTGACCGAATTCGGTGTAGTATCTCAGAGTCGGCAGAAAGTTCCAGGTAAAAGCATTCTGCCGGCTTTCTGTTACGGTGCCGGCAATCATGCGGATGGGGATGTCCTTGACTCCTACGGGTACCTTCGCCAGTGTCATGTAATTGGGAAGGAAACTGTCCAGAGAGGTCAGATACGGATATCTTCCCTCGCTGGCTGCTTTCCGGAGCGCCTTGTCAGCCTGCTTT
Source organism: Bilifractor sp. LCP19S3_H10 (assembly GCF_052119185.1). Taxonomy (NCBI): domain Bacteria; kingdom Bacillati; phylum Bacillota; class Clostridia; order Lachnospirales; family Lachnospiraceae; genus Bilifractor; species Bilifractor sp. LCP19S3_H10. Next base: position 101,129 of record NZ_JBQKFT010000006.1, on the reverse strand, counting down.
TTTGCCTTTACATAATCCTCTCTCATCTTCTCTTCCTCCTTCCGGACGGTTTTTTGTGAGAATGAACGTTTCTTCCGGTGCTGTGTGCGGAATGCTCTGCCATTTTTCTCGGCGGGATCAGACATCGGGGACCGAATCCGATCAGATCCTCTCTCCCCTCTTTCTGGAGGGCCTCTTTTACCAGATCATAATTTTCCGGCCTGCGGTACTGGATCAGGGCCCGCTGCATCGCCTTTTCATGCGGATTTCTTGCGACATACACCGGCTGCATGGACAGAGGGTCCAGACCGGTATAATACATGGTGGTGGAAACCGTGCCGGGTGTCGGATAGAAATCCTGAACCTGTTCCGGCATGTATCCCATGTCGCGTATATATTCGGCGAGGGTAATTGCGTCTGAAAGACGGCTGCCGGGGTGGGAAGACATCAGATACGGAACGATGTACTGTTTCATCCCGAGTTCACGGTTCACCTTTTCGAACTCATGTACGAAGGCATTATATACCTTCACCGGCGGTTTTCCCATCTCCCGCAGAACGTTGTCGGAGATGTGCTCGGGGGCGACCCGGAGCTGTCCGCTCACATGATAGCGGCAAAGCTCCCGGAGAAAATTCCTGTCCCGGTCCGCCATGAGATAATCGAAGCGGAAGCCGGACCGGACGAATACCTTTTTCACACCGTCGAGACTTCTCAGCTCTTTCAGAAGCTTCAGGTAGTCGGAGTGGTCAACGCGCAGATTGCTGCAGGGGCGGGGATAGAGACATCGCTTGTGCACGCAGGCACCGTACTTCAGCTGCTTGTCACAGGCGGGAGCGCGAAACTCCGCCGTGGGACCTCCGACATCGTGGATATAGCCTTTGAAGTCCTTTTCCCGTATCATCTGCTGCGCTTCCCGGAGAATGGATTCATGGCTTCTGGCCTGGACGATTCTGCCTTCGTGCATGGTGAGCGCGCAGAAGTTGCATTCGCCGAAACAGCCCCGGTTGCTGGTCAGACTGAAACGGATCTCGGCGAGGGCGGGGATTCCACCCTGCCTGTCGTACATCGGATGCCAGCGGCGCATATAGGGAAGCGCGTAGATGTCGTCCATCTCCATCTGCGTCAGCGGCTTTGCGGGCGGGTTCTGGACGACATAGGTCATCCCGGATCCGTGATCGGAGCCGTCGCTGCCGCGGACACCGTTCCCATAGCCCTCATAGATCCGTTTTGCCTGAAAGGGATCTGTATTGGCGTATTGCACCGCATAGCTTTCGGCGTATTTTCTGCGGCCCCTTTCACTGTCCTCACTGATCTCGCTGAAATCGGGAAGGCGGACGGCATCGTAGATGCTCTCTTCATCCCTGGTCTTGTAAACGGTTCCGTCGATGTAGGTAATATCCCTTGCGGGGATGCCGGAGGCGAGAGCGTCAGCGATCGCAACAATACTGCGCTCTCCCATCCCGTAGGACAGGAGGTCCGCGCCGGACTCCAGAAGAATGGACCGGCGTACCCTATCGGACCAGTAGTCATAGTGACCGAGTCTTCGAAGACTTGCCTCAATTCCTCCGATGATGACCGGGGGGTGCCTGAAGGTTCGCCGGATCAGGTTGCAGTAGACGATTACAGCCCGGTCGGGGCGGCAGTCGCCCTTCCCGCCTGGACTGTACAGATCCTCGTGCCGGCGCTTTTTCGCGACAGTATAGTGGAGAACCATGGAATCCATATTCCCCGCGGATACCAGGAAACCGAGCCTCGGCTCACCAAGAACGGCGATGCTTGCCGGATCTCTCCAGTCGGGCTGGCAGATCATACCGACGCTGTAGCCGCGGGAAACAAGGACTCTTCCGATGATCGCGGAACCGAAGCTGGGGTGGTCCACATAGGCGTCGCCGCAGACATAGACAAAATCAAGCTGTGTGATGTTCTGCTTTTTCATGTCTTCTCTGGAAACGGGCAAAAAACTCATGAAACAGTGCCTCCGTTAAGAAAAACCCCGGAACATCCGGTTCGGATGTTTCCGGGGCGTGGAAACTGGTGTATACAGCCCGGGCAGTGTCAGATCAGAAACGTCCGGCTTTTGCTGCTTCCTCAACCGCAACTGCAACCGCAACGGTCATGCCGACCATGGGGTTGTTGCCTGCACCGATCAGACCCATCATTTCTACATGAGCCGGAACGGAGGAGGATCCTGCGAACTGAGCGTCGCTGTGCATACGTCCCATGGTATCTGTCATACCGTAGGATGCAGGACCTGCAGCCATATTGTCCGGATGAAGGGTACGGCCTGTGCCGCCGCCGGAAGCAACGGAGAAGTACTTCTTGCCTGCCTCCAGGCGCTCCTTCTTGTAGGTGCCTGCAACCGGATGCTGGAAGCGGGTCGGGTTGGTGGAGTTTCCGGTGATGGAAACATCAACGTTCTCATGCCACATGATGGCAACGCCTTCCTGTACATCGTTGGCACCGTAGCAGTTAACCTTTGCGCGCGCGCCGTTCGGATCCTTGGAATAGCAGGTGCGGCTTAATTCCTTGAGCTCGCCTGTCTTGTAATCATAGGAGGTCTCCACAAAGGTGAAGCCGTTTACACGGGAGATGATCTGAGCCGCATCCTTTCCGAGACCGTTCAGGATGACACGCAGCGGTTTTTTACGTACCTTGTTTGCCTTCTCGGCGATACCGATCGCGCCCTCTGCTGCTGCGAAGGACTCGTGGCCGGCGAGGAATGCGAAGCACTCGGTGTCCTCTTCCAGGAGCATCTTGCCCAGGTTTCCATGTCCGAGACCAACCTTGCGGCGGTCAGCTACGGATCCCGGGATACAGAAGGACTGAAGTCCCTCACCGATTGCGGCAGCAGCCTCAGCGGCTGTGCGGCAGTTCTTCTTGATCGCGATTGCTGCGCCTACGGTGTAAGCCCATTTTGCGTTCTCAAAGCAGATCGGCTGGATGCTCTCAACCTGATGGTATACATCAAGACCTGCGGCCTTTGTTACCTCTGCAGCTTCTTCAATAGAGTTGATCCCGTACTCAGCAAGCTTTGCGAGAATCTGTTTTTCTCTTCTTTCATATGATTCAAATAAAGCCATCTTTGTCGTCCTCCTCTATCAATCTTTTCTCGGGTCAATGAACTTCACGGCGTCAGCTACGCGGCCGTACTGACCGGAAGCCTTCTCAAATGCGGTATTCGCATCGTCGCCGGCCTTGATGAAGTCCATCATCTTTCCGAAGTTTACGAATTTATATCCAATGATCTCATCATTCTCGTCAAGAGCAAGTTCCTTTACGTAGCCGTCTGTCATCTCAAGATAACGCGGTCCCTTCGCAAGAGTGCTGTACATGGTTCCGACCTGAGAACGATGACCCTTTCCAAGATCTTCAAGACCAGCGCCGATCTGAAGACCATCCTCGGAGAACGCACTCTGGGAACGGCCGTAAGCGATCTGAAGGAAGAGCTCACGCATAGCAGTATTGATAGCGTCGCAGACAAGGTCTGTGTTCAGAGCCTCCAGAACGGTAAGTCCCGGAAGAACCTCTGCTGCCATTGCAGCGGAATGGGTCATACCGGAGCAGCCGATCGTCTCGATCAGAGCTTCCTGGATGATTCCTTCCTTGACGTTCAAAGACAGCTTGCAGGCACCCTGCTGCGGTGCGCACCAGCCTACACCATGTGTAAACCCGGAAATATCTTTAACCTCCTTCGCCTGAACCCATTTAGCTTCTTCAGGAATAGGAGCAGCGCCATGATGTACGCCCTGATGTACAACGCACATATCTTCTACTTCTTGTGAATAAATCATTGTAAAACTCCTTTCAAAAAAGTTTTTCACATAGCCGTTTATATTCTCGCATAAATCCGCCTTTTCGTAAAGGGGATTTCGTCAGAAAAAGAACGATTCCACACGGGGATCACGGGCGTCTTTATGATTTTTTGCGCCGGCCTTTCTTGTAGAACTGGGAGATGTAATTGTATCGCTTCTGAAGGATTGCCCGGTTGTTCGTCTGCTTGACCGCGTTTGTGCGGTTTGCCACGAAGGTCTCGAGTTTGTTCAGATATTCAGAGGGCTCTATGGTTCCTTCCGCGACATAGGTGAGTCCTTTCTCCCAGGATGCGGTGAGCTCCGGATTCAAAAGAGATCGAATCGAGCAGTATACCACATCATGGATCATTTCTCCGATCTGTGTCGGGGTGATGACCTGGGTCTTCTTATTCAGTTCGAGGTATTTATTGTTAAAGAGCTTTTTCAGAATTTCCGCGCGTGTAGCCGAGGTGCCGATGCCGCTTCCCTTGATCTGTTCCCGAAGTTCTTCGTCCTCGATCAGCTGTCCGGCGTTTTCCATCGCGAGTATCATGGAACCGGAGGTATATCTTTTGGGTGGGGAGGTCTCCCCTTCCTTGATCTTATAGCCGCCGACCGGAAGGATACTGCCTTTATGCAGCTGCCTCAATGCTTCGAGGAAGGCCGTGTCGACCTGCTCTTCCGTATTCTCGGACGGAGAGGATTCCCCGGAGCTGTCAGTGGACGCGCCTGTTTTTTTCGCAGTGTTCCGGTACGCCAGCTTCAGGTATCCCTCTTCTGTGAGTACGCTGAAATTGGAAAAGAAATGCTCGGTCTCGATCTGTGTCTCGAGACTGACCTTCTGGTAAACTGCGGGCGGATAGAAAATGCTCAGGAATCTCCGGACAATCAGATCATAGACTTTACCGGCGAGCGGGGTCAGATTTTTCAGGTTCTGGAGGCCCTGTCCGGTCGGAATGATCGCATAGTGGTCGGTGATCTGTTTATCGTTGGTGTAGCGGGACTTTCCGATGCCCTTCCAGGTACCTTTATCCAGGATCTCAGAGGCAAAGGACGCAGCCGGGCCGTAATTCCGCAGGCCTCCGATATTCCGGTTGATTTCCTTTGCGATCGCGGTGGACAGAACGCGCGCGTCCGTTCTGGGGTAGGTTACGAGTTTTTTCTCGTAGAGCTCCTGAATGATGTTCAGCGTCTGGTCGGGGCTGATCTTAAAGAACCGGGAGCAGTCGTTCTGAATTTCCGCCAGATTGTACAGGAGGGGCGGGTTTTTCCGGGCGGTTTTCTTCTCCACGCGGACCGCCTTCATTTCCTGCGGATGGATTGCGTCAAGGTATTGAATCAGTTCTTCTGCATCTTCTTTTTTCCGGAAGCCGTTCTCTTTGTAAAGCTTCGGTGACTGAAAGCTGCGGCTGCCTTCAACGGCTTTCCATTCGCCCTCGAATGGCCTGCCCTGCCAGGACAGGTCAGCAAGAACACGGAAAAACGGGGTTTTTACAAAATCCCGGATCTCACGCTCTCTGCGAACAACCATGCCCAGTACACAGGTCATGACTCTTCCAACGGCGATGGCGTGATATTTGCCGCCGAGGTAGGAGGAGAGGTCATAGGAATAACGCAGGGAAAGTGCCCGGGAGAAATTGATGCCCATCAGATAATCTTCCTTTGCCCGCAAAAACGCAGCTTCGGACAGATTGTTGTATTCCGATATGTTTTTCGCCTCGCGGATCCCCCTGAGAATTTCTTCCTCTGTCTGCGAGTCGATCCACACTCTCCGCTGGTCCCTGGTTGGGGGAACCTTCGCCATCATGGCGACAAGGCGGTAGATATATTCTCCTTCCCGCCCCGAGTCGGTGCAGACGTAGATGGTTTCAACATCCTCGCGATTCAGAAGACCGCTGACGATTTGGAACTGCTTCCGGACGGAGCTGATGACCTCATACTTGAATTGTGCGGGAAGAAAAGGAAGCGTGTCAAAGGACCACTTCTTGTATTTTTCGTCGTATTTGTCCGGATAGGACATGGTTACGAGATGTCCTACACACCAGGTGACGACACTGTTGTCGGATTCCATATATCCGTCATGGCGGACCGGGTTTTCATGGAGCGCTCTGGCAAATTCCTGCGCGACGCTGGGCTTTTCGGCGATATAGAGTGATTTCGGCAATGAGGGGCCTCACTTTCCTTTATACAGAGATACTGCGCCTGTTGTGGATGGTGATTTCTTTATTTACGTGAACAAGGGTTCTTCTACAAGGACTCTGATTGTCATATGGAAGACGGGACAGACGAGGGCTGGCGGCATAAGGGAAGAACATAGAAAGGGGAAAGGGAAAAAAGATCCTGCCCGGCATTGCCGCGGCAGGATCCCGGTTTACTGAAAAAGAATGTCGGTCGGCTCGACGGCTTTCCGACGGCCGGATTTTATTTTGCAGTGATATATCCCTTGTCGACGAGGGTCTCTGCGCAGAGAACCGCACCGCCGGCAGCTCCGCGGAGGGTGTTGTGGGAGAGGCCGACGAACTTCCAGTCAAAGATGCTGTCCTCGCGGAGACGTCCTACACTGATGCCCATTCCATTTTCGAAGTTTACATCCAGGCGAACCTGAGGACGGTCATCCTCGGTCATGTAGCGGATGAACTGTTTCGGAGCGCTCGGAAGATTGTGCTCCTGCGGATATCCGCGGAAGCTCTCCATCGCATCGATGAGCTCTTCCTTGGAAGGATTCTTCCGGAAGTTCACAAAAGCGGCGGCGGTGTGTCCGTTCAGTACCGGAACACGAAGACACTGACTGGTGATCTTTACACCTTCCGCTTTTACGATTTCACCGTTCTCAATATGACCCCAGATGCGGAGCGGCTCCTGCTCGCTCTTCTCTTCCTCACCGCTGATGAAGGGAATGACATTTCCCTCCATTTCCGGCCAGTCCTTGAATGTTTTGCCGGCACCGGAAATTGCCTGGTAGGTCGTGACAACGGCCTCGGTCGGCTCGAACTTCATCCACGCGGTAAGAACCGGAGCATAGCTCTGAATGGAGCAGTTGGGCTTTACGGCGATGAATCCGCGGGTGGTGCCGAGCCGCTTTCTCTGATACGGGATTACATCAAAGTGGGAATCATTGATTTCCGGAACGACCATCGGTACGTCCGGTGTCCAGCGGTTTGCGCTGTTATTGGATACGACAGGAGTCTCTGCCTTTGCGTAGAGATCCTCGATTTCGCGGATCTGATCCTTCGGCATATTCAGAGCACAGAACACAAAATCAACGAGAGCGGTGACCTTTTCAACCTCTGTAATGTTCATTACCGTCATGTTCTTTACATATTCCGGCATCGGAGTTTCCATCTTCCAGCGGCCTCCGACAGCCTCCTCATAGGTCTGTCCGGCGCTTCTGGCGCTGGCTGCCACAGCTGTGACTTCAAACCAAGGATGATTTTCCATGAGTGTGACAAAACGCTGACCTACCATTCCGGTGGCACCGAGGATACCGACTCTTAATTTTCTGTCCATTGTTCAATCTCCTTACATTTGATCTTTCATTGTTTTCACGTATTCTATTCCTTTTTTTCCGGTAATGCAACCGGTATCCCGCAAAAAGTTGATTTTATCAGGCGGAGAGGTACTTCCGGTTCCGTTCGATCTCCGCGCGGATGGCTTCGGGTCCGGGGGCACCGGTGGTGTTTCTGCGCTCCACGCAGGTTTTCATGCTGATGGCTTCGTAGATGTCGCTATCGATGACCGGAGAATATCTGCGGAACTCTTCGAGTGGAAGATCATCCAGGGAGCAGCCTCTGTCCAGGCAGTCGAGGACAAGACGGCCGGTGATTCCATGTGCGTCGCGGAACGGAATTCCCTTGCGGACCAGATAATCCGCGACATCGGTGGCGTTGGTGAAGCCGTGCTTTGCGGACTGCTCCATAATGTCTTTTCGGAATTTCATGGTGTCAAGCATGCCGGTGAAGAGGACCACGCAGCCCTTTACGGTGTCGATGGCATCAAAGGTGAGCTCCTTATCCTCCTGCATGTCCTTATTGTAGGCAAGAGGCAGGCCCTTCATGCTTGTCAGCATCTGCATCAGCGCGCCGTAGACACGTCCGGTTTTACCCCTTACGAGCTCGGCGATGTCTGGGTTCTTCTTCTGAGGCATGATCGAGCTTCCGGTACTGTATGCGTCATCGATTTCCACAAAACGGTATTCGTTTGAGTTCCAGATGCAAATCTCTTCACTGAAACGGGACAGATGCATCTGAATGGTGGAAAGGGCGGAAAGAAGCTCGATGATATAGTCACGGTCCGATACGGAATCCATGCTGTTGGCGGTGGGCTCGTCAAAGTCAAGCAGCTGGGCGGTGTACGCACGGTCAAGCGGGTAGGTGGTGCCGGCGAGGGCACCTGCTCCGAGCGGGCATGTGTTCATTCTTCTGCGGATATCGGCGAGGCGGCTTCTGTCGCGGCGGAACATTTCGAAATATGCGCCGAAGTGATGTGCGAGAGTAACCGGCTGCGCTTTCTGCAGATGGGTGAAGCCGGGCATATAGGTTTCCGTGTTCTCCTCCATGATCCGCTCGATCACAAGAAGAAGCTTCTTCAGGATCGGATCAAGCTCGTCAATTTCGTCCCGCACATAAAGCTTCATATCCAGAGCAACCTGGTCGTTCCGGCTTCTTCCGGTGTGGAGCTTTTTGCCCACATCGCCGATCCGGTCGATGAGATTCGCCTCGACAAAGCTGTGGATATCTTCATACTCGTCGGTAATGCTGAGAGTGCCGTTCTCGACATCCCTCAGGATGCCGTTCAATCCGTCGATGATCTGATCCCTCTCCTGTTCAGTGAGGATTCCCTGCTTTGCGAGCATCCGCACATGTGCAAGGCTGCCGCGGATGTCCTGCCGGTAGAATTTCTGATCAAAGCTGATTGACGCGTTAAAGTTGTATACGAGTTTGTCGGTTTCTTTGGTGAACCGTCCGCCCCAGAGCTGTGCCATAGTGAATTTCCCTTTCTGATACTGAAAAGATCTGATATTGAAAAACAAGACCATCGGGTTGCTGACGCTGAAAAACGAAATCGTCGGATTGCTGAGATCTGAGATCAAGGCACCCGGCGGCTGACGATAAAAACAATATCTTCTGCTATACTCTGCCTTCCCTTTCCGCCTGCCTTCTTGAATAAACGCAGCCGCAGTAGTTCTGGCGGTAGAGATGATATTCTCTGGAAAGTTCGGTGGAGCGGCGGAATCCGTTCTTTTTCTTAAAGTCGGAAACCAGATAGGGAACGCCGTACTCTTCTCCGAGCCGAATGCCGATCTCATTGAGCTTCTGCGCGTCCTTCAGCGGACTGATCGACAGAGAGGTGGTGAAGTAATCCATATGCAGGCGGAGAGCCTCCTGTGCCGCCTCGCGCAGACGCATCTCAAAGCATGCAAAGCAGCGTTCCCCGCCCTCGGGGATATCTTCCTTACCCCTTGCCATCTCGTAGAAACGGTCAGGGTCGTAGACACCTTCCTCGAATTCCACGGGATGCGGCAGAGGCATCTCACGGATCAGGCGCTGCATCTCGCTGACACGTTTCCGGTACTCATCCGCCGGAGCTATATTTGGATTGTAGTAGAAGTCTGTGATAAAAAAATACGGTGACAGGTATTCCAGCACATAGCTGCTGCAGGGGGCACAGCAGCTGTGAAGCAGAAGGCGCGGCGTACGGCCTTCCGCTTCCAGCTCTGCCAGAATCTTTTCCATTTCTTTCTGATAGTTGATTTTCTGATTCATGTTTTCTGATCGATGATTCCGCTGATCCGGGTGGATGCCGGAAGGATTCCTGTAGTGCTTTAATAATATCAGAGGAATCAGAGACTTGTGTGTTTCTCCTTCGGGTTGAATCCCGCCTCTTCAAGCGCCTTGAGGATCTGATTCTTGTGGTCGGTTCCGAAGGCCTCCATTGTAATCCGGAGTTCAACCGCTGCGTTGCGGTTAGTGCTGTAGAACTGATTGTGCTCCAGCTTGATGACATTGCCCCGATTCTGAGCGATGACGGTGGACACCCGTACAAGCTCTCCCGGACGGTCCGGCAGAAGGACAGAGACGGTGAAGATTCTGTCTCGCGCGATCAGACCGTTCTGAACGACGGAGGACATGGTGATGACATCCATGTTGCCGCCGCTCATGACTGCTACGACGCGCTTATTTTCCGGTTTCAGATGCTTGAGGGCAGCTACGGTGAGAAGACCGGAGTTTTCAACAATCATCTTGTGATTTTCCACCATGTCGAGGAATGCCACCACGAGCTCCTCATCCGGAATGGTGATGATTTCATCGATGTTCTTCTGGATATATGGGAAAATCTTTTCGCCGGGACGTTTTACGGCAGTGCCGTCCGCAATTGTGTTCACACTCGGGAGCTCGGTGACCTTGCCGTTTTTCAGGGATACCTGCATGCAGTTCGCACCTGCCGGTTCCACACCGATGACGTGGATCTTCGGATTCAGAAGCTTGGCGAGGGTAGAAACGCCGGTCGCGAGACCGCCTCCTCCGATGGGTACCAGGATGGTATCGACAACTGGGAGCTCCTTGATGATTTCCATGGCGATGGTGCCCTGGCCGGTTGCGACGGTCAGATCATCAAAGGGATGGATGAAGGTGTAGCCGTTTTCCGCAGCGAGCTGAAGAGCCTTCTTGCAGGCATCGTCATAGACATCTCCGTAGAGAACAACCTCCGCGCCGTAGCTCTTTGTCCGCTCTACCTTGATCAGGGGTGTCGTTGTCGGCATGACAATGACAGCCTTGCAGCCGTAGGCTTTTGCGGCGTACGCGACTCCCTGTGCGTGGTTGCCCGCGGATGCCGTGATGAGACCCTTCTGACGGTCCTCCTCACTCATCGTGCTGATCTTATAATAGGCACCGCGGATCTTGTATGCGCCGGTTACCTGCATGTTCTCCGGCTTCAGATAGCAGCGGTTTCCGGTCTGATTGGTGAAGTATTCGCTGTATACCAGCTTGGTGTCAGAGGTGACCCTCTTTACGATCTCTGAGGCTTCTTCAAAGGCGTTCAGTGTAAGCATTTCTTTCTCACTCATCTTGTTTTCCTTTCTGCGGTGTGGGAACTGTCATTGTGCTTTTTCAGGGAGGAAGGGGATCCGCGTCAGGATACGCACTTCTGTCCCGGCTTTCTTGTCATTGTGCGTTTTCAGGATTGGATTCGAAGAGTGCGTTTACATACGAATCCGGATCGAACTTCTGCAGGTCGTCAAGCTGCTCTCCAACTCCTATATATTTAACCGGGATCTGAAGCTCGGACTGCACGGCGACAGCGATGCCGCCCTTCGCGGTGCCATCGAGTTTGGTGATGACAAGACCTGTGATGTGTGCGACCTCGGCGAAGCTTTTGGCCTGAAGAATGGCATTCTGGCCGGTGGTTCCGTCAAGAACCAGCAGGGTCTCCAGATATGCCTCCGGGTATGAATTGGCGAGAATTTTATAAATCTTCTGAAGCTCGTTCATGAGATTCTTCTTATTATGGAGACGTCCCGCCGTGTCGATCAGCAGAACATCAGCATTGCGGGCTTTCGCCGCGGCGACCGCATCGTATACGACGGAGGCGGGATCTGCGCCCTCCTGTCCGGTGATGATATCCACCTTCGCGCGGTCCGCCCAGGTCTCCAGCTGCGGAATCGCTGCCGCGCGGAAGGTATCCGCCGCTGCGATGATGACTTTTCTGCCCTGATGATGGAGTTTGGCGGCAAGCTTGCCGACGGTTGTTGTCTTGCCGACGCCGTTGACCCCGACGACGAGGATGACGGACTTTCGGTTTTCAAATTCATAGGCGTTTTCTTCCACCTTCATCTGCTGGCGAAAACAGTCAACCATGTATTTCTTGCAGTCCGCCGGCTTTTTGAGATCGAGATCTGACACAATTTCCTTCAAATTGTCGATGACCGTCTCAGTGGTTTCGATTCCCATGTCGCTTGCGACAAGGGCTTCCTCCAGACATTCATAGAACTCGTCGTCGATCTCTGAGCATCCGAAAGCCTCGTCCAGATTTTCGTTCATGCTGTCACGGGTTTTGGACAGTCCCTTAAACAGCCGGCTGAAAAAACCTGCCATATTTTTTCTCCTTTAAAATCATGAAGCAGCTGCTGCAGAAACGTAATGCGGCCGCTGTAGAAACATGAGACAGCTGTTGTAGAAACAGAATACAGCTGCGATAGAGCCGGGAAGCAGCTGCTTTTCATCGCAATGCTGCTGTCAGTTGTCGAGCTGCTCGCGGATCAGGTCAACGGAGACAAGGACCGATACGCCCTTTTCCTGCATGGTAATTCCATACAGGCGGTCGGCCGCCGCCATGGTTCCGCGTCTGTGAGTAATAATAATAAACTGCGTATTTTTTGTCAACTTGTGCAGATACGCGGCGAAGCGCCCTACGTTGTTGTCGTCGAGAGCGGCTTCGATCTCGTCCAGCAGACAGAAGGGGGACGGCTTCAGGTTCTGAATCGCGAAGAGAAGCGCGATTGCGGTGAGAGCTTTCTCGCCTCCCGACAGCTGCATCATGTTCTGGAGCTTTTTCCCCGGCGGCTGTGACGTAATGGTTATGCCGGATTCCAGAATATTCTCCTCATCGGTCAGCTCCAGGGTTCCCTTGCCGCCGCCGAAGAGCTGCTGAAATACCTTGTTGAATTCCACCCGGATCTGTTCGAAACGCTCCTTGAACTGCTTGCGCATGCCTTCATCGAGCTGTCGGATGATTCCCTTCAGATCGTCGGAGGCCTTAATCAGGTCATCGTGCTGGCTCTGGAGGAAATCGTGGCGTTCCTTCAGCTCACGGTATTCCTCTATGGCGTTTACGTTTACGGTTCCGAGCGCCTTGATTTCGGATTTCAGCTGTGTGATCTGCTTGCGCAGGGGGGTGCGGTCGGGCATTTCGTCGAAATGGACGGCCTCGGCCTGATCGGGTGTAATCTGATATTCCTCATACAGATAGTTGATCTGATTTTCCTTCTGCTCGCGAAGCTTTTCAATCTGGGAATCGAGACGGAAGATTTCCTGATCCATCCCGGTCTTCTCGGCAGAGAGGCGGTCGCGTTTTTCGAAAAATTCACGGTGATTTCTGGTGAGCTCCTCTTTTCTGGTCTGAAGAGACTCGCCGTATTCGCGGGCATCTGAGATTGTCCCGGTCAGCTCGTCTATTTTGTTCTGAATTGCCGTGATCATTGATTCTTTGCTGTCGGTGTCGCTCTCACCGTCGTCAATGGAGTGAAGAAGAGTTTCCCGCTCCTCGTCGAGACGGCGGATTTCGGATTCTGTAGTGCGGAGTTTTTCTTCGAGGAAGGCAGCCTGCTGGCGGATGTTGGAACATGTGAGCCGCGCCTGATCCCTCTCGGCAATAGCATTCTGCTGCTTCTGACGCAGCGCCTGTGATTCATCTGTGATCTGCCGGAGCTTATCCTCCAGATTCTCCTCTTCCTTCTGAGAGCTTTCCAGTTCGCCGCCGATCAGGGAGCGCTTTTCGCGGATCTCGGCGATCTGGCCGTTGATCTCGTCGCGCTCTGCCGTCAGGCGGCCAAAATCTGCGCTCAGAGAATCACTCTTTTCCTTTGCGCCGTCGCGGTTTACGCGGGCAGTGTTCTGACGGATCAGAAGCTTCTGGAGGGCATCCTGCTCTTCCGCGAGGCGGCTGCGCAGGTCATTTCTCTGAGCGCGCTGTCCCTCGATTTTTTTCTGAAGCTCCTGCATTTCCTTTTTCAGGGACTGGACGCTGCTCTCGAGCTCCTTGATCTGTCTTCTTCGGCCGAGGAGATTGCTGTTGTATTTAAAAGAACCTCCGGTCATGGAGCCTCCCGGGCTGAGCAGCTCACCTTCGAGTGTGACCATCCGGACGGACTGACGGTGACGCCGGCTCACGGCGATCGCATGGTCGATGGTATCAACAACGACGGTTTTGCCAAGGAGACGGCGGATTACGCTCTGATAGATTTTATCGCAGGAGACGAGCGTGTCGGCGACGCCGAGGACTCCATCCTCCCGAAGAACCGACTGGATATTCTGAGAGAGGGGGGTGTCGTCTCTCATGGCAGTCAGAGGAAGGAAGGTGGCTCTTCCAAAGTGACCGCGTTTCAGGTATTCAATCAGGTATTTCGCAGTGCTCTCGTTGTCGGTCACAATATTCTGGAGAGCACCGCCAAGTGCGGTTTCAATGGCAGTCTCGTATTTTTTGTCGGTCTTGATCAGATCCGCTACGACGCCGTGAATGCCGGGATTGCTGTCTTTCTGTTCCATCACGCGCTTGATGCTGTTGCCGTATCCCTCGTACCGCTCGGCAATGTTCCGGAGAGATTCGAGACGGGAAGCCTCTCTGTGATAGGCGGTTTGACCGGTTTCCAGCTGATGGTTCTCCTCATCGAGCAGATGCTTGAGTGCGATGATCTGCTTTTCCTTTTCCGCTTCCGATTTGCGGTATTTTTCGACCTCGGAGCTGACTGCGGAAAATTCTTCCTCATATTTTCTGAGATTTTCCTTTTCCCGGGATTCGTTTTCCTTCATCTGCAGGATGCGGGATGAAAGCTCGGATTTTCGTATCTCGATCTGCTCAAGCATTGTGTCGTAACGCTGAAGGCGTTCCCGGATCGTAGTCCGGTTGTTCAGGAGCGCGATGGTATCGCTGCGGCTCTGTTCTGCGGCGGAATTTTTTCCGGCGATCTCCGCCTCGATTTCGGCCGCGTCGTGCTCGCGGGCATTCTTCTCCTCTTCGGCTGCTGTGAGCTTTTCTGCCAGCTGCTGTTGTTCCTGCCGCTGTTCGTCCGCGTTGCGTATCCGGGAGGCTTTGTCTTCTTCAATGGCAGCAAGCCGGTCACGAAGGAGCTTCCGATTGGTCTCTGCCGCGCGGATCTGTTCGCGGAGAACGTTGATCTGGCCTTCGTGCTGCTGCTTTTCCAGCGCGGCTGCCTGCAGGCTTTCTCTGGAACTGCTGATGTTTGACTCAAGGTCTTCCAGCTCTTTCTCGACTCGCTGATATTCGAGCATGGTTTCTTCAAACCGGGCATTGAGATCGCGAAGATGCTCTTCCGCGATCTGTTTGTTCTGATTCAGATCCCGAAGCTGCTCCTCGGTTCTCCCCTCGTCAATCTGAAACAGTTGTATGTCAAGGGTTCTGAGGCTGTCACGTTTTCTGAGATATTCCTCGGCCTTTCCGGACTGCTTCTCCAGAGGTCCGATCTGACGGGTGACCTCACTGAGGATGTCGTTGACGCGGACAAGATTCGCCTCCTCATCCTCGAGCTTTTTCAGGGCGGTTGCTTTTCTCCGCTTGAATTTCACGATGCCTGCCGCTTCATCGAAGAGCTCTCGGCGTTCCTCCGGTTTGCCGCTGAGGATCTTCTCGACCTGTCCCTGCCCGATAATGGAATAGCCTTCTTTTCCGATTCCCGTGTCATAGAAAAGCTCGTTGATGTCGCGGAGCCTGCAGCTCCTTCCGTTGAGCTGATACTCGCTTTCGCCGGAGCGATAAAGCTTTCTCATGACCGTCACTTCGTCCGCGTCAAAATTGAGCTTCCGGTCGGCGTTATCCAGCGTGATGGCGACCATGGCGAATCCGACAGGCTTCCGGTTTTCCGTTCCGGCGAAAATAACGTCCTGCATATTGCCGCCGCGCAGAGACTTGGCGCTCTGTTCTCCGAGAACCCAGCGGACCGCATCGCCGACATTGCTTTTGCCAGACCCGTTCGGTCCGACAATTCCGGTGACACCATTATGAAATTCCAGCCGTGTTCTGAGTGCAAAGGATTTGAAGCCCTGCATTTCGATTGATTTTAGATACATGGATTTGTTCTTTCCTTCTGTGATCCGTTCTGCGTGCCTGCCTCAATATCAGCCGGTGAAAAACGCATAATTGCCTGATATGCTGCCTGCTGCTCCGCCGCTTTTTTGGAATGACCATCTCCCTGACCAAGGAGTTTTGCGCCGAGCCATACCTGTGCCGTGAACTTCTTGTTGTGATCGGGCCCGCTTTCTCCGGTGATTTCATAGCGGATCGGCTCTTCGGAAACGGCCTGAATCATTTCCTGAAGGTGAGTCTTCGAGTCGTGAAACAACTGCTTGTGCTCCACGTCATCCATCACGAAGCGGAGAATGAAAGCTTTTGCCTGTGCAAAGCCTCCATCCTTGAAAATTGCGCCGATGACGGACTCAAGGGCATCGGAGACCACGGAGTCTCTTTTTCTTCCTCCGGTTGCGTCCTCTCCTTTTCCGAGCAGAAGATAATGCTCAAGCCCGAACTGGCGCGCGTCATAGGCAAGTGTCGGTTCACATACGAGACTCGCCCGCAGTTTTGTCAGCTGCCCTTCCGGGAGCTGTGGATAATGATCATAAAGGTATTCACTTGATACCAGTTCGAGGACTGCGTCTCCGAGGAATTCCAGCCTCTCGTTACAGCCCTCATGCCCGAGGTTATGCTCATTCGCATAAGAGCTGTGACGAAGTGCCAGTTCGAGCCAGCCGACGTCTGTAAAGTCATAGCCGATTTTCTGCTGCAGTTCCGACAGCTTTTCTTCCATATTCTCTTCCTTTCTGCACTGTCTGGCCGAAGCGGTAAGGATGCTGCCGTCTGCGGACAGCTGACAGGTATGAGTGTAAAAACGCTGCCTGTCAGGCGTTACACGGCCGGTAACATAAAGACTGCTGACGGTTACAGGATACAGTTAACCGGGAGCAGTCTTCTTATACGCTTGCTGATACATATTTTGGTGCCCCGCTTGCGAAGCGCGGAGCCATCCGCAGCTTATACAGTGTGCGATACCCCGCCTGTGGAGCGCGGCGGTTTGCTGGTTTTATTCCGGATCAGCTTCACAAGGTCTCCAGCTGTTTTGATATTTAGAAATTCGTCTTCGGTGATCTCTATTTCGAATTTTTCATCGGTAAGCGCGGCGATCTGAAACAGATCCAGGGAGTCGGCACCAAGATCCTCTGCGAAGGTGGTGTCCATTGTGATCTCTCTCGGATCAACGTGCAGGATCTCCACGATGATTTGTTGAAGCAGTTGAAATTCCATTCGTCAGCCTCACTGCGGATTCCCTGCAGCAGAGGCGGCTGCGTCTGAACGCCCGCTCTCTCTCGCGGCGGATTCCTTTGCAAGAAATTCCTGAATCTTCCCGTTTACGTCCTCTTCCTTGAACTGGATGCACTGTAGAACGGTGTTTTTGAATTCGACAGCTTTTGAACTGCCATGTGTCTTGACGACAAGTCCCTTCAAACCAAGCAGAGGTGCGCCGCCGTAGGCGGTTGCGTCGAATTTCTTCAGGGTGGCCTTCAGAGCCGGTTTGATCAGAAGTCCGCCGATCTTGCTTCGTGGGGAGGAATAAATCGCGCCCTTAATCTCGTGAAGCAGGGTGCTCGCGACGCCCTCGTACATTTTCAGAATGACATTGCCGACGAAGGCTTCTGTTACATAGACATCCGCAACGCCCTTGGCGATATCTCTAGCCTCAACGTTTCCAATGAAGTTTATGTCCCTGCATTCTCTGAGAAGAGGGAAGGTTTCCTTGCAGAGCGCATTGCCCTTCTCTTCCTCGACGCCGATGTTCACAAGCCCGACACGGGGGTTCTGGATACCCAGAACACTCTTCATATAGATGGATCCGATGACGGCAAACTGTACCAGGTGAGCCGGTCTGGCATCTACGCTGGCACCGCAGTCGATCAGAAGCGATACGCCATTTGCGGTCGGAAGGAGGGGGGCAAGAGGCGCGCGGTGAATTCCACGGATCTTTTTGACGATTGCCTGGCCGCCGACAAGGACGGCTCCGGTGCTTCCGGAGGATACAAAGGCATCTGCTTCGCCCTTGTGAACGAGATTCAGCCCAACCACAAGGGAAGAATTCTTTTTGGTCTGAATGGCTTTCACGGGCGGCTCTCCGGTTTCAATGACTTCGGGAGCGTCCACCACCTTCACACGGCTTTCCTCATAGGTATACCTGGAAAGCTCCGAGCGGATGCGGGCCTCCGGACCGGTCAGTATGAGCTCGATTCTGCTGTCCTCCTGAAGCGCATCCAAAGCCCCCTTCACGGGCTCCTCCGGAGCATAATCACCGCCCATGGCATCTACAACTACTCTGACTTTTTCATTCATGATTTCTTCACTTCCATTATATAAAATATGAGCTGAGCAGTTTTCACAGCTGTTCATTATTCTGCGGCAGCTTCCCGAGGCGGGGGAGCAGCAATCCGTCTGTCCCGCCGGAACAGTACAATGTTACTGGGCGGAGGAAGACTGCACCGCGTCGTTTGCGGATGCGCTGCTGTTCGAGGATGAGCTTTCAGAAGCATTTTCTCCGAACTGTGTCACATCGACATAATCGCCGGTGTCCGGATCCACCGCGAATCCGCTGTCATTGAAGGTGTAAGTGACGCCATCGATCTCCATCGAGGTATTACTGGGATAGGATCCGTCGTCATGGTTCAGATACTGATAGCCGCCATTGTCCGCATTCCGCTGCCAGTACATATTCGCCCAGACGGTGACGCTGTGGGTGGAACTGGTGGTCTCGTTGACCTGACCATTCACAGTATTGATCGCGACCACATAGTAATAGGTGGTCCCTCCTTCTGAAGTATCGGGTGTATAGTCTGCAGAGGTCGCTCCGGGGATCTTCGTTCCGCCGCCATTTGAATCTACGTTGTTAGAGTACCATTGATAGGTAATCTTGCCTCCGTCAGAAGCGGATGCTGTGGCAGAGAGAGTGGTTTTTCCGTTTACCGCTACATCGGTTGAGCCGGAAAGATCGCTTTTAAAAGCCGGTGCCGCTACATCTGTATTGAAGGAAAGCGCCTGAACCGGCGTGCCCTCTTCACTGGAAGCCGAGACAACCGTCTCTTTTCCGGTGTCTGTGACGGTGCCGACCAAACGGTTCATGCCGCCTGAGAACGAGCATCCTGCAAGAAGCATCGCCGTGCTTATTCCGGCAGCAAGTATTCCTGAAATTTTAAGAGCCTTCATACTGTATTCCCCTTTTGATTGCGCAACTCTTACCGGAAGAAATTCGTGAGCCGGCTCGCCGGCTGCAGTGGTGCCTGTATCCGATAAAAAGTTACAGGTTTGTTACAATCTCATAGTTATTCGAAATTATATCACGCGATTCAGGTGACTGTCAATGTCACGTAAAATGCGCCTGCCGGCGCTATCACGCAAAACGCGCCTGTGGGCGTCGGACCGTTACCTGAAGCAAAAATGAGACAACGAGATAAAACACGCTGCGCGAGTTTTATCTCGCTATCGCGACGCTCGCCGCACACGAATACTTCGCATTCGGCTGCGGCTCACTGTTCGCGTAAAAAAAGGACTGCCACTTTCGTGACAGTCCGGATCGTTCACATATTGGATGCAGAAGTTTATGCCTCTTCTACGTTGATAACCTGTTTCTTGTTATAGGTTCCGCAGTTCTTGCATACTCTGTGAGGCATCATAAGTGCTCCGCATTTGCTGCACTTAACAAGGGTCGGAGCGGACATTTTCCAGTTTGCTCTTCTCTTGTCTCTATGTGACTTGGATGATTTATTTTTTGGACAGATGGACATTATAACACCTCCTCATACTTCCTGAATTCAAAATAAACCGCTGATTTTCTCAATCGCACTTTAAGAATTATACACAGGAGGTTTGGGTTTGTCAAGGAAAATTATTTGTCTCCGCCGAGGATCGCTACGGTGTCGCGGCAGATCGCGAGTTCCTCGTTTGTCGGGATGACGCAGACAGCTACCTTGGAGTCGTCTGTGGAGATTTTTACGTTCTGTCCGCGGAGCTTGTTCTTCTCGGGATCAATCTTGATGCCGAGGTAGCTGAAGCCGTCCATGATTCTGGCGCGGGTGGCTCCGTCGTTCTCTCCGATTCCTGCCGTGAACGCGATTGCGTCAACGCCGTCCATAGCCGCCACATAAGCACCGATGGTGGTTTTTACGCGGTACGCGAATACCTCCAGCGCAACCTCTGCGTCGTGATTGCCCTTCTTCGCCGCATCGGCCAGATCTCTGAAGTCACTGGAAAGTCCTCTTGAGAGACCGTATACGCCGGACTTCTTGTTCAGAATGTTAAGGATACCGGAAGCATCGAGATTAAGCTTCTTTCCGAGGAATTCAACTACGGAAGGATCAAGGTCGCCGGAGCGGGTTCCCATGGCAAGACCGGCAAGAGGAGTAAGGCCCATGGAGGTGTCCACGCATTTGCCGTTCTTCACAGCGCTGACCGACGCGCCGTTGCCCAGATGGCAGACGATAATCTTGCTGTTGTTGAGATCGAGACCGAGAAACTTTGCGGTTTCCTTGGAGACAAAGCTGTGGCTTGTGCCGTGGAAGCCGTATTTGCGGATGCGGTACTTCTCATAATACTCAATCGGAATCGCGTACAGATATGCCTTCTCCGGCATGGTCTGATGGAAGGCGGTGTCGAAGCAGCCGACCATCGGAACGCCCGGCATAAGCTCCTTGCAGACATTGATTCCGATCAGGTTCGCAGGGTTGTGAAGCGGTGCCAGATCGGAGCAGTCTTCCAGTGCCTTGATCATGGCATCGTCTACTTTTGCGGAGCACGCAAACTTCTCGCCGCCGTGTACGACACGATGACCTACCGCATCGATCTCCTTCAGGGAGCGGATCGCGCCGGTCTTGTCATTGGTGAGCGCATCGAGAACCATCTTGATGGCTTCCTTGTGTGTCGGCATCGGTGCTTCTGTGATTTCCTTGTCGAGGCCTTCCTTCTGATATACGAGACGGCCGTCGATTCCGATGCGCTCGCAGAGTCCCTTGGCAAGAACCTCCTCGGAATCCGAGTCGATCAGCTGATATTTCAGAGAAGAACTTCCACAGTTAATGACTAAAACTTTCATGAATAAACCCTCCTGATCATGTGATTATATAGATTATATCCTGCACACAGGTGGAAAAGCCTGCCGCAGATGCCATCCGTGACGGACAGCGGATTTACAAAGGACGCAAAGAAATAACCGAGCCTTCTGGGGGTTCGGTTATTTCTCGATTTGTTTTGCAAAAGAATGACCGGAAATCAGCTGTTCATCATGGCCTCTACTGCTGTCATGGCTACGACGCCTACGATATCATCCGCAAAGCATCCACGGGACAGATCGTTAACCGGCATGGAAAGACCCTGCAGAACCGGACCGTACGCATTCGCGTGAGCCAGTCTCTGCGCGATCTTATATCCGATATTTCCGGCCTCAAGGCTCGGGAAGATCAGGGTGTTGGCGTGGCCGGCCACCTCGCTGACCGGAGCTTTGAGTTTCGCAACTTCCGGAACAATAGCCGCGTCAAACTGAAGCTCTCCGTCGATTTTCACCTGAGGATATTTCTCCTTCGCGATCTTTGCTGCTTCTGCTACCATGGTTACATTGTCGTGCTTTGCGCTGCCCTTTGTGGAGAAGGAAAGCATAGCGACCTTCGGCTCCGCTCCGATGTATGCGCGGAAAGAGTCAGCGGAAAGGCCTGCGATCTCTGCAAGCTTCTCAGAATCGAAATCAGTATTGACAGCGCAGTCGGCGAAGAGGAAGGTACCGTTCTCACCGTACGGGCAGTTCGGGACTTCTACGATGAAGAATCCGGAAACGCTCTTTACACCGGGCTTTGTCTTCAGAAGCTGAAGAGCCGGCCGGATAGTGTTGCCGGTGGAATGGCATGCGCCGGAGACAACACCGTCGGCATCTCCGCACTTGCACATCAGACATGCATAATACATATAGTCCTTGGTCATCTGCTGCTCTGCGATCTCAGGGGTAACGCCCTTCTTTGCGCGAAGCTCAACGAATTTGTCAATATATTTCTGGCGGTTCGGATCGGTGAAAGGATCAAGGATCGTGATTCCCGTCAGATCATAACCGGTACCGTGGTTCTGGATATCCTCAGGAGTACCGAGAATAATGATGTTCGCAATTCCCTCTTTGGTGCACTTTACAGCGGCCTCATAGGTGCGCTGGTCCATCGACTCCGGTAATACGATTGTTTTCTTGTTGGATTTTGCTTTTTCTTTGATACTGTCAATAAATGCCATTTCCAGGCTCCTTTCTGGATATGCCTTAACGCATTCCGAACACACTGATTGAAAAGTCCGCAACATACCTGTACGCACTCACTTTCATGAATAAAGTATAGTACCTTCTCAGGCCTTCGACAAGCAGTAAAATTGTATTATAAATAATACAAAAGCAGAAAAACAGGAGGATCCGGTCGTCTCCAGACAGGGTTGCCCGAGGGGAAAGTCCCGGAAGATCCATTTCCTTTTGCCAGGAGAAGGAATATCATGATACGATATGATAAAGTGCAGAAAAATCAGTCCTGCAGCAGGTTTTTCGAGGAGAATGTTCATGAAGATAATCGGTATCATAGCGGAATACAATCCGTTCCATAACGGTCACGCATATCTGGTCAGGAAGGCGAGGGAGATTTCCGGCGCTGACGCTGTGGTGGCGGTTATGAGCGGCGATTTTGTACAGAGGGGGATGCCTGCAGTATTCGATAAGTATACGCGGACGGCAATGGCTCTCGCGGGCGGATGTGATCTGGTGCTGGAGCTTCCGACGGCAGCCGCCGCTTCGTCCGCCCAGCGGTTTGCGGAGGGCTCCGTGGCTGTTTTGAATGAAATCGGCGTGGCCGATGAACTGTGGTTCGGAAGTGAATTCGGGAAAATGGACATGTTCCGTCTGCTCGCGCCGGTTCTCTCCACCGAGCCGGAGGAATACCGGTCCCTTCTCAGAAAATGGCTGGCTGCAGGGTTCTCTTTTCCCCGTGCGAGGGAAGAGGCACTCATCGGTTATTTCAAAGATAAGGGAACACCGAGGATGGGTGAAGAAATCCGGGAGTTTCTGAGCATGCCGAATAATATTCTGGGTCTGGAGTACTGCATCGCTCTCGAAAAAACAGCCAGCGCCGTTGTACCGAGGACGATTCAAAGGCTCGGAGCCGGCTTCAATGACAGCATCTTTAAACAGGAAAACGGCTATAATTCGGCATCCGCAATCCGTTGTCAGATTTTTGAGAAGAATGGTCCCGAACTTCTGGAGGACTCTGTTCCGCCACGGGTGTACAACATTCTCAGGGAGGCCTGCCGTTCGTCCGCTCCTGTCCGGGGAGATGATTTTTCCGCGATGCTGCGGTATCAGCTGCTGCGGGAGGACAGCGGGAATATCTTCAGGCATTCAGGTGTGACGGAGGTAAAAGGGAGCGGGAAGGAAGCGCCGGAGAGCCGGACATTTTCACAGTATCTGGATGTGACGGAAGATCTTGCTCTGAGGATACGAAATCATCTGAGCAGATACCGGTCATTTTCACAATTTGCAGAACTGCTTTCGGCAAAAAATTATCCGGTGACGCAGATGAACCGCGCACTGCTCCATATTCTTCTGAATATCCGGGAGGATGATCTGAACCGGGCACTTCATCCGGAATATGTGCATCTGCTTGGGTTCTCTGAAAAAGGACGGGAGGTACTGAGGGAGATCAAGACAGGAGAAACGGGACGGATCTGTCCTGTGGCAAAAATCTCATCTCTTCCGCCGGAGCTGACCCGGGCCGATGTGTTCGCGTCGAATCTGTATGAATCGGTCCGGTCAGTGAAGAGCGGTCAGGATTTTATTCATGAATTCAGGAGACAGGTGATCCGGGTATGATGAGAATGCTGAAACGCTGTCAGTTCTTGAAGCTGTGTACCGGGGCAGGGATTCTGCCGGTGCGGCTGATCAGTGCGTCGCATCCGAAGCGGCTGACCGGCATGATCGGCGCGCTTCCGAGGAGACCTCCGAACTCCAGGGAATCTCCGACATCCTTACCGATGGCAGGAATTACACGGACTGCTGTTGTCTTCTGGTTGATCATGCCGATTGCCATCTCATCGGCGATGATGCCGGAGATGGTAGTGCTCTTTGTGTTTCCGGGGATAGCAATCATGTCAAGACCGACGGAGCAGACACAGGTCATCGCCTCGAGCTTTTCCATGCAGAGAGAACCGCGGTTAACGGCATTGATCATTCCCTGGTCCTCACTGACCGGAATGAAGGCACCGGAGAGTCCGCCGACATAGGAGGAAGCCATAACGCCGCCTTTTTTTACCTGGTCGTTCAGAAGGGCAAGTGCAGCTGTCGTTCCGGGAGCACCGACAGATTCCACGCCGATCTCCTCAAGAATGTCCGCCACAGAGTCGCCAACCGCGGGAGTCGGAGCCAGAGACAGATCAATAATGCCAAAGGGGACGCCGAGACGTCTTGATGCCTCCCTGGCGACGAGCTGTCCCACACGGGTGACCTTGAAGGCGGTCTTTTTGATGGTCTCGCAGAGAACTTCGAAATTCTCCCCTCTTACCTTTTCCAGCGCATGCTTTACGACGCCGGGGCCGGATACGCCGACATTAATGATGGCATCCGCTTCCGTGACGCCGTGGAAGGCGCCTGCCATGAAGGGGTTGTCATCCGGCGCGTTGCAGAAAATAACGAGCTTCGCGCAGCCGAGGCAGTTGTTGTCCTTTGTTGCCTCCGCGGTGCTTCTCACGATTTCGCCCATCAGCTTCACCGCGTCCATGTTGATGCCGGTCTTTGTGGAACCGACATTGATGGAGCTGCATACAAGTTCGGTGCGTGCCATTGCCATCGGAATAGAACGGATCAGGAGCTCGTCAGCCTTTGTCATGCCCTTGGATACAAGGGCGGAATAACCGCCGAGGAAGTTGACGCCGACGGTATGAGCTGCTCGATCCAGCGTTTCGGCGATTGTCACAAAATCCTCCGGTGTCTTGCAGGCTGCGCCTCCGATCAGGGCAATCGGTGTCACGGAAATCCGTTTATTGACGATCGGGATGCCGTACTCGGCCTCGATGTCTTTTCCGGTCTGCACCAGGTTGCGGGCGAGTGTTGTGATCTTGTCATAGATCTTCTGGTTCAGACGGTCCAGGTTTGAATCGATGCAATCCAGAAGGCTGATGCCGAGAGTAATGGTACGCACGTCCAGATTTTCGTTTTCGATCATTTCATTGGTTTCATTTGCTTCAAAAATGTTAATCATGGCTGTACCTTTCTGTTCAGATTCTGTGCATCATGTCGAAGATGTCTTCCCGCTGGCAGTGAATCATTACACCGATCTCCTCTCCGACTTTCTTCAGATCCTCGGCGAGTTCCGCAGTATTCTTCTCGGATTTGGACGCATCGGTGATCATCATCATATGGAAATATCCCTGCAGAATGGTCTGGGAGATATCTTCGATATTCACATTATTCTCTGCAAGATAGTTGCAGACCCTGGCGATAATGCCGACAGTATCTTTTCCGGTGACTGTGATGATTGTTTTTTTCATGATCTTGTCTCCTCGGTGAATAGCGGTGCCTGAATGATAGATCAGGGACACCTTCGGTTTGCGTTGTTTGTTCGATTATACTACGATTCGTGGAAGATGCACGGCTTTTTTCAGAATTCCGCGAATTCGCTTACCGTATCTCTTCTTGCGACGGTAATCGGGAAGTCGCCGGACTTGTAGGGATTCTCTCCCATGGTGACTTCACTGCATACGGTTTCATAGGCGAGGGCGGGATAGTTGTTTTCCGCGCTCAGGTGGCCCAGAAAAATATGCCGGATGTTGTCATGCAGAATCTGACAGAGAAGCTGTCCGGAAGTTTCATTGGAGAGGTGGCCTCTGTCGCTGAGAATGCGGACCTTCAGCGGATATGGATAGCGCCCGGCCTCCAGCATGTTGACGTCGTGATTGGCCTCCAGCAGAATGGCATCCAGATACTGCAGATGACGGATTGTATAATCTGTGTAGGTTCCCATATCGGTCGCCACGGCGCAGGAACGCCCGTCGCTGCAGATCCGATACCCTACAGGGTCTGCGGCGTCGTGCATAATGCTGAAGGGCTCGACGTCAAGATCTCCGATCCGCACGGTCTGATCCGGCCGGATCTCGTGAAACAGATCTTCGGGGATTTTTCCGGTTGAATTTTTACTCCGGATCGCGTCCCAGGTTCCCTTAGTGGCATAGATCGGAAGATTCAGTTTTCTTGAAAGAACGCCCAGACCCTTGATATGGTCCGAGTGCTCATGGGTGATCAGGATTCCGTCAATATCCTTCCCGGTATATCCGATGGTGTTGAGCCCCTGTTCTGTCCGCCTGCCGGAAATCCCGGCATCGACAAGAAGGCTGGTATGTTCGCTTCCGACGAAAATACAGTTGCCGCTGCTTCCGCTGGAGAGACTGCACATTTTCATATTATAATACGCTTCCTCTGTTCTGAAATGGATTAATCGGTATTCGGCTGCGTCGCGAAGGAACGCATTCTGGCGTCAATCTGGCGAATGGTATCCGTAAACGGGCCGCTGTTGTCCAGGACAAACGCACATATTCTCCGGAACTCGGCATCCGGGAGCTGATTTGCCATGATTTCCCGGATTTTCGCGTCCGAATATCCCCGGCTTTCCCGGAGACGTTTCTTTCTTACTTCCGCATCTGCATAAACATACCATAGTTCATCGCAGATTTCATCATATTTTTCCTCGATCAGAAGGGCTGCCTCGAGAAAGAAAAACGGCCGGCCCTCTGTCTCCGCCTCTTTCATGGAAAGGGCAATGCTTCTGCGGACAGCCGGATGTGTGATCCGGTTCATCTGTTCCAGAAGCCCCTTGTCCGCAAAGATTTTTGCCGCAACGGCTTTCCGGTCAAACTCACCGTCGGGGGCCAGAACGCCGGGCCCAAGCAGGTCAAGAATCGGGCCGTAACAGGCCTGTCCCTTCTTCATCATCGTATGTGCCAGCTCATCCGAGCGGATCATATCACAGTCGTAATGGGTCTCCAGATACTTCATGACCTCGCTTTTTCCGCTTCCGACGCCGCCGGTAATTCCGATTATTTTCAATGTCATTCCTCCTGCCGTACCCCGCAAGAGCGGGGCAACATGTACTGTAAAAAGCCAGACGCCGCAGTATCAGGCGTCTTATTTTGCCTCGTACCAGCTTGATCCGTCATGGATATCGACCTCAAGGCGGACGGCAAGGTCTGCTGCGCCTTCCATTTCTTCCCGGAGAATATTCCTCACCTGTTCTTCCTCATCCCTTGCCGTCTCTACGAGAAGCTCATCGTGAACCTGGATGAGAAGCCGTGATTTCAGATGCTCTCTCCGGAGGCGCCGGTCCACCCGGTTCATGGCGATCTTGATGATATCGGCGGCCGTGCCCTGAATCGGCGCGTTCTTCGCGACTCTTTCACCGAAGGAGCGCTGCATGAAATTGGAGGATTTCAGCTCTGGCATTGGACGGCGGCGGCCAAATCTGGTGACGGAATAGCCTTTCTCCCTGGCGTCTGTGACGAGACCCTCCAGGAACGACCGGATTCCGGGATAGGTTTCGTAGTAGCGCTCGATGTAATCCGCGGCCTCCTTCCGTGAGATGTCGAGGTCCCTGCTCAGGCCGAAGGCGCTGATCCCGTATACGATTCCGAAGTTCACAGCCTTTGCGTTCCGCCGCATGACCGGTGTGACCTCGTCAAAGGGAACGTGGAAGACCTGCGATGCAGTGATGCGGTGTATGTCCTTCGCCTCCCGATATGCCTCGATCAGTTTTTCATCTCCGGACATTGACGCGAGCACACGCAGTTCGATCTGCGAATAGTCGGCGTCCACGAAGATATACCCTTCCCTGGGGACAAAGACCTTCCGGATCTGTCTGCCAAGCTCGATCCGCACCGGGATGTTCTGAAGGTTCGGATCGGTGCTGCTGATTCTGCCGGTAGCGGTGATGGTCTGTTTGAAGGTCGTGTGGATTCGTCCGTCGTCCGACACAAAGCCGGCGAGACCGTCCGCGTAGGTGGATTTCAGTTTGGAGAGCTGCCGGTAATCCAGAATATCCTGAACAAGGGGGACATCGGGAGCGAGCTTTTCAAGCACGTCTGCCGAGGTTGAATACCCTGTCTTTGTCTTCTTGCCGCCGGGAAGTTTCATTTTTTCAAAAATAATGACGCCGAGCTGCTTCGGAGAATTGATATTGAATTCCTCCCCCGCCTCCTCATAGATCCGTTTCTCAAGGGAGGCAATTCCTCCGGCAAGTCTCTGCCCGTAAGCTGCAAGCTCCTCCGGCAGAATGCGGATCCCTTCTGTCTCCATATCATGAAGGGTGAACACAAGCGGCATCTCGATATCTGTCATGAGCTGGTACATGCCGGATTCCTTCAGCGCGCGGATCATCGGAGCCCTTGACTTCAGCGAAATCCGGGCAATCTGTCCGGCGTAGAGCGCAGCCTTCGACTCTTCCATTTCCTGCGGAGCGGGCAGCTTCTTTGTGCCGAAAATCTCCCCGGCGGACAAAACGGGCTCTGTGAGATACGCGGCGCCGATGCTGTCAAAGGGATAGTCTGCTTTGAGAGGATCCAGAAGATAAGCGGCTATGCTGATGTCAAAGATTCCGGTGACGGAGGGATCCGTGCCGTTTTCCTTTGAGGAAACCTCCGGATTGCCGTTCGCGGGTTCGGTAAAAAACTCCTCGGGAAGCGGCTGAGATTTCATCTGGTCTTTGAGCTCAAAGGTGGAAAGCACGCAGGAACTCTGTGCGATCCGCAGTACTCCGTCCCTGAGCGTTGAGGCGGAAATCGTTTCGGAAGCCGGGATGTACCAGGTTCCGGCATCTGCCAGTGAGACAGCAAGACCGAAGATCTCTGGCGTGCGGGATATGGGTTCAAAGCTTTGCAGCAGATAGATCCCGGCCTCCGCGGAGGAGGCTGTCCTCGTGAAGATGCGGTCGGCTTCCTCGCTGTCTCTGACCGTCTGAACCGTGAGTGCGTCTTCTGTGTTCTGGGCAGAGGAGTCAAAATGAAGCAATAGCTTTTTGAAGCCCAGTTCCTTGAAGAGCTGGTATGCCTCAGGCGTGAAAATATTGCCAAGTCTTGCCTGATCATAGTCCAGAACGATCGGACTGTCGGTGTTGATCGTAGCCAGCTTCTTGGAGAGCACTGCAAGATCCCAGTGATCCCGCATCGCCTCCATGGCTTTCCTTGGCTTGATCTCTTCGAGATGCTCGTGGGCATTTTCAATAGTTCCATAGCTCTGCAGGATCTTTGTCGCCGTCTTGACACCGACTCCGGGAAGACCCGGGATATTATCGGAGCTGTCTCCCATCAGGGCTTTCAGTTCAATGACCTGGGCGGGGGTGATCTGGTATTCTTCAATGACCTCCCGGGTATGATAGTCCTGGACAACGGTCTGCCCGCCCTTCGTCTTCGGAATCCTGACCAGAACCTTGTCCGTGGCGAGCTGAAGGAGATCCCGGTCGCCGGAGAGGATGGTGACGTTCATCCCCTTCGCTTCGCTTCTTCTCGATATAGTGCCGATGATGTCGTCGGCTTCGTAGCCTTCCTTTGTCAGGATCAGAATTCCCATCGCCTTCAGGACTTCCTGAATGAGGGGAATCTGTTCTTTTAGTTCCTCCGGCATCGGATGACGCGTGCCCTTGTAGGCTTCAAACATACGGTGCCGGAAGGTCGGGGCGTGCACATCAAAGGCGACCGCCAGATACGCGGGTTTCTCTTCCTCGAGAACCTTCAGCATGATGTTCAGGAATCCAAGGACGGCATTGGTGTGTCTGCCTTCGGCATTGGTGAGGTCAGGAAGACCGTAAAAGGCGCGGTTCATCATACTGTGTCCGTCTATTACCAGAAATGTTTCACTCAAAGCATTCTCTCCTTAAATTATATGCTGCAGGATGATCATATGCTGCAGGATTGCAGGGATGCTGATTACAGTCCGATTCCGCGGAAGAACTCTGCAGCCGCGTCGGTGATTCCCAGAACATGGGCGAGGTCCAGGAGCCAGAGAATAATCAGCATCATGGTGATAAAGAATATCAATGCTCTCAGCTTCCTCATGCGGTGCTTATGAACGAGACGGGCTGTTTTTTCGTTGATGTTCTTCTGCAGCATGGGTTTCAGATTAAAGGACCCCTGGGGATCCTCCTCATTCAGGTAACGGACCGTAAGGTCCACCATGAAATTCGTCTCCAGCTCATCGTGACATTTGTTGCAGTTGTTTATATGGTTCAGGAAAACCGCAAGATCCTTGTCCGACAGCCTGTCCTCAAGGTAATCGGGGATCATTGCTTCCGCCTCGCGGCAGGTGATTTTCCTGCTTTTGCTGATAAATTCAGAAGAATCCATATGTTCTCTCCCTGATAGAATACGGCTTACGTCTGCTGACGGGCGGTATCGGTAAGCCCTGCCTCGATTTCCCGCAGAAAGCGGGACGGAGCGATCTTCTTGTCGTACCGCTCCCGGACAGAATAGATGTACAGGTCTTTCCGGGCGCGTGTCATTCCGACATAGAGCATGCGCCGTTCCTCTTCCAGGTCGGCGTCAAGAACTGCCTTGTGATAGGGGATGATTCCCTCATTTACGTCAAGGATATATACGGTGTCATATTCCATACCCTTGGAGGCGTGCAGAGTAGATACAACAACGCCGGAATGCTCCTCGGAACGGAGAGCCCGCTGCTGCTCCAGCTTTTCCCGATATTTTTCGATGGACTCCTTCCATTCCTCACAGGTCCTGTAATTGCGGGCGCTTTCCGTGAGCTCATCGAGAACCTGCAGAAGATCCTCCGGCGGAATGTTCCGCTGCATCGCATAATCACGGAGATAACCTTCGTAACCGATCTCTCTCCGGATGTAGTTCAGGGCACCATAGGGGGCGAGGTGACGAATCATGGTGAGATTGGTTTCCAGCTCATCAACTCTCCGTACCATCCAGTCCTTATCTTCATAATAACTGTACAGACTCTCATAGGTGACCAGCGGGTCATAGAACGCTTCTCTGGAAAAATAACGGTTCGGGCGGTTGTATACGCGGAGAAAATCACTTCTCTTTCCTCTGCGTTCGCGGCTCATGGCTCCAAGATCCATGTAGGCCATGACATCCTTTGCGATCCAGTGATCAAAGACACAGGGGATGACATCACCCATCCGGAAAGGAATCTGATAGGCCATCAGCTGTTCAACAGCCTGTCTGCATCCGACATTCGTGCGGAACAGTACCGCGGTTTCCTCATATGGCACTCCTCCGTCATGTGCTTCCCGGATCTGCTGTGCCATGCGCACACATTCCTTTCTCGGATTGTCAAAGCATTCAAAGGAAACGGGAGAACCGGAGGGCCTGGAAGAGAGAATATTCTTCCTGAAGCGTTTCCGGTTGTGGCAGATCAGATTTTCCGAAGCCTTCAGGATCTCGGGAGTGCTGCGGTAGTTTTCCTCCAGCGCGATGACCTGACAGCCCGGATAGACCTTCGGGAAATTCAGCATCAGATCCGGATTGGCGCCGCGAAAACGGTAAATCGACTGGTCGTCGTCTCCGACAATAAAGAGGTTGTTTTCGGGAAGGGCGAGAAGCCGGATGATCTCATACTGCAGAGGACTGATATCCTGAAATTCATCGACAAGGATGTACCGGAACTTCTGCTGCCAGAGGCTCAGGATATCGTGGCGCGTCGTCAGAAGCTCGTAGCAGCGGGTAATGATATCGTCAAAATCCAGCATCCGGTTATCTCTCTTCCAGTTTTCATAAGCGCGGAAGACCTTGCGGAAGGCATCCGTGGGAAGAACTCCGGAGTAGAAATGGCTGATGTCCATCCGGCTGCCCTTGACCTGACTGATTTCCCTTGCCACGGATGAGGGAAGATCTGCCTCCTGCGTATCGGGACAGGTGTGATCAAGAATCTCACGGAGAAGCTGCAGAGCTCTGGCGTCCGCAAGAATGTTGCTGCCGCTGATGCGATAGGTGTTTTTCAGAATTCCGTAAAAAATCCCGTGAAAGGTTCCGAAGGTTACCGGACTGGCGGAACGTCCGGTCATTTTTAAAAATCTCTCCTTCATCTCCGCTGCCGCTGCCCTGGTAAAGGTCACAACAAGAATGGAGGAAGGAGAGATTCCGTTTTGAATCAGCCGGACGGTTCGGCCGGTAATGACGGCGGTCTTGCCGGAGCCGGGCCCGGCAAGTACAAGCGCAGGACCGTCTCCGTGCTCAATCGCCTTCAGCTGAGAAGAATTGTACTGCATCAGCCGAGCTTCCGGATCGCAGCCTGAATACGGGCGATGGTCTCGTCTCTGCCAAGCACCTCCATCAGTCCGGTGGCGCCCGCCGGTGTCGCCGGTTTGCCGGAAACTGCGGTGCGGAGCGGCCACATCACGGTGTTGACCTTGTATTCCTTCTCCGCCGCGTAGTTCTTCAGGATATTGAACAGGGTGTCGTTGTCGAAGCTTCCGGCGTCTTCGAGAAGGGGGAGAACATCCTTCAGGATGGCGCGCGAAGAATCGATGGTGCTCTTTGATTTCTTGTGGTTGAACAGATCCACATCATAGTCCGGAACGGCATTGAAGAAATCCACCTGCTCCTCAATATCGGGCAGGATCTGAATACGGGTCCGAACCATCGCGGCAATCTTTTTCAGATCGTATGGGCCGGTAACATACTTCTTCAGATACGGCTCCGCGAGCGGATAGAAATCCTCGTCACTCATGGCCTTGATGTATTCGCCGTTCATCCATTTCAGCTTGGTCATATCGAAGACAGCCGGGGACTTATTGATATGATGATAGTCAAAGATTTCGGTCAGCTCTTTGAGCGAATAGATCTCGCGGTCTCCCGCCGGGCTCCATCCGAGAAGGGCAACGAAATTGACAACGGCTTCCTTCAGATAGCCCTGATCGATCAGATCCTCAAAGGAGGAGTGACCAGAACGCTTGGAGAGCTTCTGTCCTTCTTCATTGGTGATCAGCGGGCAATGGACGTAGGTCGGAATATCCCAGCCGAAGGCTTCGTAAATCCGGTTGTATTTCGGCGTCGAGGAAAGATATTCATTACCGCGGACCACGTGTGTGATGCCCATCAGGTGATCATCGACGACGTTTGCAAAATTGTAGGTCGGATAGCCGTCAGATTTGATCAGAATCAGATCATCAAGCTCCGCGTTTTCTACCGTGATGTTTCCGTAGATTTCATCGTGAAAGGTCGTGGTGCCCTCCAGAGGCATGTTGAAACGGATGACATGGGGCTCTCCCGCTGCCAGTTTCGCCTGCACCTCTTCCTTCGAGAGGTGGAGACAATGCTTGTCGTATGCAGAAATCTCCTTGCCTCCGACGGTACGTCTCAGGCTTTCCAGACGCTCCTTGCTGCAGAAGCAGTAGTAGGCATCGCCCTGTTCCACGAGCTGGTCGGCATATTTCTGGTAAATGCCGAGCTTGCAGCGCTCACTCTGGATGTAGGGCCCCACACCGCCATCTTTGTCCGGACCCTCGTCATGCTCAAGACCGGTGTCCTTCAGTGTCTGGTAGATAATATCCAGCGCTTCCGGGACAAAACGTTCCTGATCGGTGTCCTCTATGCGAAGCATAAAGGTGCCTCCGGCATGTTTGGCGATCAGATAGGAGTATAATGCTGTGCGGAGGTTGCCTACATGCATGCGTCCGGTGGGACTTGGAGCAAATCTGGTTTTTACTGGTGTCATTTTCAAAATCTCCTTCATGTTGGTATGGTTAGTAACTGCCTGTGGCGTTTCTGACACAGGCTTTTATAAAGCCGGGCTGTATGCTCTGGTTCAGAACATTATTTAATGCCGAGGGAAACCGGATATGCCTCGTGCATGATTTTTGCGATATTGCCGATGCACACACAGTCCGCCGCTTCATCAGAATAATGATCTGTCGTATTGATCAGGCAGATTCTGTCGCCGGTGAAGTACTTTGCCATCGATCCGAGCCTGGACTGCAGATCAGTGCCCACGACCAGAAGAATGTCCGCAGAGCTGATGAGTTCAATCGCCCGGTTCATGGTGCGGCGGTCCAGCATCTCGCCTGACAGCGCGATTCCCGGGTGAATCAGGGTTCCGCATTTCTCGCAGAGTGGCAGCGGCTTATGGCTTAATATATATTCCGCGTCATAAATCTTTCCGCAATGCGGACAGAAGTTCCGGTCAATGTTGCCATACAGGTGAATCACATTGTGACAGCCGGCACGCCGTGACAGATCAAAAAATCCTCTTGTTACAATGCCTCTGAGCTTTCCGTCATCCTCAAGCCTTTTCAGACAGAAGTTCACCTCGTCGGGCTCCCCTCTTCGGTTCAGAATATCTTCGCGGTAAAATTCATAGAAGACCTCTGGCCGGTTGTTGTAGAATGTGCTGTTGACGATTTCACTGGGAGAACGCCCGTAGCGCACTTCGACATCGTAGCTGAAATCCTCGCGATACAGGTCGCATCCCTGCTCAGCCGCCGGACCTCTCCCAAGAAGGCATACGATATTTCTTCCATTCTCCAGAATGGATTTTAAGTAACCGATGCTCATAGTAAAAGCCCCCTTCTACTGTATCAAGCCGTCGTCGGGCGGTTTCGGACACGCGAAGCCCGCCTGATCGTTTACGGTATTACATCCTGGATTCAATCCCCTTTGATTTCAGATAGTCAATTACCTTTCCGACAGTAGTCAGTCCCTCCATGTCCTCGGCAGGGATTTCGATGTCATACTGCTCCTCGAGTGTGGTTAGCAGCTCAAAGAGGTCAAGGGAATCGGCATCAAGGTCTTCCTTGAATCTGGATTCCGGCGTAATCTCATTTTCGTCAATATCAAGCTGCTCCGACAGGATTTTCTTCATTTTCTCTAACATATTATCACCTCTCTGTCATTATTTCTTTTATACTTCCTTTTATACTTCTCTGTACAGTATTGCAGTGTTATATTGCAGCACTATATCCCGGTACTCTGTTTTAATATTGCCGCACTATATTTTGGCATTCCATTTTAGAATTTGTATTGCAGGTTATCTTTTAATCCTGTCTAAGTCATGCGGCGGAATACAAGCCGGACGCCGGCTGGCGGCACACATGGGTCAGCACAAGATCCGGAAAGCGAAGACGCGGATTCTGCCGGTAAAGCGGTTCTGTGCAGGCAGGAGATCAATTCTCACGAAATACCCTTTCAAACCGCCGGTTTTCCGCAGTTTCCGTATTACGGATGTTACGCGCGACATTCAGCGCAATTCCCATTTCAATCATGATGAATATGACCGACGTACCTCCGTAACTGATGAACGGAAGCGTGACACCTGTCGTTGGAATGACGTTGAGAACAACGGCGATATTCAGAATGACCTGAAGGGATATATGGATAAAGATACCACTGACAATCAGCGTCCCGTAGAGATCAGGTGCATTCTGCGCGATAACGATAAGCCGGTAGAGCATATAGCCAAATAACAGCATCAGCAGAATCGCTCCGAAAAGCCCGAGTTCCTCGCAGATAATCGCGAAGATCATGTCATTCTGAGCCTCAGGGATGATGGAAAGCTTCTGGACACTGTTGCCAAGGCCCTTTCCGAACAGCCCGCCGGAACCGATTGCATACAATCCCTGCAGTACCTGATAGCTGTCAGTGCTCAGATTCTCCTCCGGATGGAGCCAGGCCAGAATACGTCTCAGACGGAAGCTGCTGCTCGAAGTCATGGAGTAGTTCATAATGATCAGGATAATAATGACCAGCGCAATTACCCCCAGACCGAACACGATAAACTCCCTTGTCTTCGGGTGTGCGAGGAAAATAATTCCGATTACAATTCCCGCGATGATGATCGCAGTACTCAGGTTGTCGGTAAAGAAATACGCGCCGGCTGCCTGGGCAACGCCGAATACCACAAGACAGGCGACCGCTTTTATGGTGTTAAGATTTCTGCCCATGAGAAGAATCATGTATGGCATGAACAGGATGATCGCGATCTTTGCGATCTCTGCCGGCTGAAACTGTATGCCGATCTTCAGCCATCTCCTGGCACCGTTTACCGTGATTCCGAATGGTGTGAAACGGACCATCGCCATGAGGATCATGGCGAGGACATATATTGCCGGCGCAAGGCGAATCCAGAGATGATAGTTGATCCGGGATATAATAAGAGCGATCGCAACGGCTGCGGCGCTGAATCCCGCCTGTCGGATAAAATAATACATGTCGCTGTTGATCACGGGATCGTTCTTTGCCTCATATGCGCTGGCACTGTATAGCATAACAAGGCCGAAGCAGATCAGAATAATGATAACAGCGAGCAGATTATAATCAAAATATCCCGGTTCCTTCTTTCTGGATGCGCGGGACGCGGAAGGTTTCCGGGCAGTTTTTCTGGAAAAAGGCATGGATCTTACTCTCTCCTTCGATGTGTGGACCGCAGCAGGTACGGCTCACGGTTCATCTTTTAGCAAAGTATAGCACATAGCGGATGATTACGCAAAACAAAAGAAGCTGCCCGGCTATTATATAGCCTGACAGCTTCCTTGCCATTACAGCGAAATAACCTGACTGAAATATCCGGAATTAATCCTCAACATACGGAAGAATTGCCAGATGTCTTGCGCGCTTGATCGCAGAGGTGATTGCTCTCTGATGCTTTGCGCAGTTGCCGGTGACACGTCTCGGAAGGATCTTGCCTCTCTCGGAGATGTATCTTCTGAGCTTTGCCGCGTCCTTGTAATCAATAACGTTGTCCTTACCGCAGAAAACGCATACTTTTCTTCTTCTGCGCTGTACTCTTCTTCTTGCCGGAGCTTCGGTTCTTGCCGGTCTCTCGTTTGCTGCTGCAGTTGTTGTATTTTCTACTTCTGCCATTACTTTATCCTCCTTATAAAAAATGAATTACTCTTCGTCTGTGCGTACAATCAGATAGCGAAGAACGTTGTCCATAATGCGGCAATGTCTCTCGATCTCTGCCGGTGCGGTTACCGGTGCCTCAAACGGGATAAAGTAATAAAATCCTTCAGTCTCTTTCTGGATCTCGTAAGCGAGCTTCTTCTTGCCCCACTCCTCAATCTCTCCGATTGTTCCATCATAACGGGTGATATAACCTTTCGCCTTATCAAGAATAGCTGCTCTGGTCTCATCATCCGGCTTTGCACTGATTACCAGTGCCAGTTCATACTTATGCATTGTATTTCTCCCTTCTGGACATTAGTGGCTTTCTGCGTCTCGCAGAAAACAAGGTGTAAGAGATTGTCTCACGGCTAGATATTTTAGCATATGGCTTTTCGAATGTAAAGTAAATTTTTAATGCCCTGTGCTGCGTAAATTTTTAATACTCTGTGCTGCAAATTTTTTTAAACCCTGAGCTGCGCTATCGAAGGCGCTATCAAAGGCGCTTCCGAAGAGGGATTCATGATACCGTACGGGATAACCTGCAGATTGCTCCGCACTGCGTTTTCGAAGAGCATGTTCAGTAGGCGGCTTTGTAGATTTCGAGTATCTGTGCTTCGGTCAGGGGTACATAGTTGTTCTTCAGAAGACGCTGCTGCGTCTGCGGTACATTCTTCGCGAATACCGGAAGGTCGGACTCCTTCACGCCGAAGCTGCGGAGCGGCTCCTTCTTCAGAACTTTATCCATCAATGCGTACAGAGCGTCGAGCGCGTTCTCCGGCTTCGTGCCCAGGCACTCCGCGAGAAGGTTCTCGAGATCGTTGATTCTTCCGACCGGTTTGATCTCCTTGTACTTACGCATTACATCCGCGAACATCAGCTGATTGGACTGGCCGTGCGGCACATGGTACACACTTCCGAGAGGATAGCT
Source organism: Bilifractor sp. LCP19S3_H10 (assembly GCF_052119185.1). Classification (NCBI taxonomy): domain Bacteria; kingdom Bacillati; phylum Bacillota; class Clostridia; order Lachnospirales; family Lachnospiraceae; genus Bilifractor; species Bilifractor sp. LCP19S3_H10. The sequence continues at coordinate 63,776 of NZ_JBQKFT010000006.1, read as the reverse complement.
CAGGGCATGAACGGCAGCGCATCCCGCATAGCCGAAGGCAAGGCCTGCCCAGTTGGATGCCTTCAGGAAGTCTGCGCTGTACGCCTTCCAGGCCTCGTTTCCTCCGTTTTCCACGGAAAGACTCCAGCCCTTCAGAATCGTGCGGAGGGCAGCCTCGGAGAAGATTCTGGAAATGCTGCAACCGTTCGGGCTCAGATAAGATTCCACGGCGTGAATCATCGCGTCGATGGAGGAGGTAGCGAATACCTTGTAGGGAAGGGTTGCCAGCATATTTGTAATCATGGCGGCGGCATCCGCATACATGGACGGTGAGGTCAGACCCATTTTTACACCCCTGCTGACACGGTTGATGACCGAGATGTTTGTCACCTCGCTTCCGGTTCCGCAGGTCGTGGGCACAATGATCAGCTCGTGATGCTTCTTCAGGCTGTCCTTATGATCGTACAGATCGTCGACATGGTCTTCCGGAGACGCTACAGCAACAACCTTTGCGATATCAATGATTGTTCCTCCTCCGACTGCGATAATCCGGGTGAAATTTTTGTCACGCAGATCATCGAGAATAGCGTTTACCATGTTGTCTGTCGGTTCACCTGCTCCGTATTTTTCCTGAAACAATGTCTGGCATCCAAGCCCCAGCGGCTCGATGGACGGACTGTAAATGTATTCATTGGTCAGAATCAGGTCATCCGGTCCAAGCTGCTCATCATTCGCGAACTCCTTAAATGTGTCATACTCCTTTATTTTGGTGCGAATGCAAAAACCTTCCAATTTCTTCTGCCTCCTTGTTCGTATTTTATATGCTTTTTATAACAATTATATAACCCGCTTTGAAATATTCCATTCTTTTATTGTATGGATTCTGCCCGATCGGCTACTTATATTTCATTAAACTGCTGGTGATCCCGGATTTCCGGAACGGACTGGGAATGACAGATTCTTTAGACAAACGGAAAAATCTGACCGTGTGAATCTGCTTTCATTTTTTCTATAATGAATTGAATTTTAGAAAATAACGAGGAAAAACAATGAAAAATTCGAGGGATGACAATAAGCCACAGGGACCGAATAATATAACAAGGGCGCTAATCGACGCGTCTGTAGACCGGGGGCTTCGTGAGATCGAGGAGGACCCGAAGCGGAGTATCCGGAAGCTCACGGACATGGGCCGGATGTTCATCAAGGGAAGATTCATGGACGAGGTGCTGAGCATCGTGCAGGATCTCCTTCGCAATGATGACAGCCCTTACTATGAGGCAATTGAGCAGATGCTGCGGAATACGGACCGGAAAAATCTGAAGGATTTCGGGATCAGCTTTGGATACAGTGGACTTACCTATGGCGGCAAGGTGATACGGGAACATGAGCGGTCGCTTCCCTATCACATTCCGTGGGCACTTACACTCCGGATCAATCCGACGCTGAAGGACGGTTTGTCGGTCAGCGAACTGGAAAGCTGTGTCCGTCAGGGAACTTCGATGGGAATATATTGCTATTTCATCCGTCTCTCCGGCGCAATTACCTGTATTGGAAGACTCATGGATCTGGTGAAGCAGCATCCGGAGTGTGCTTTTGTGTCGCTGCTTCCGGATGAGCCGCTGAATCCGGTTCAGGTTGCGGGAATCAAAGAGTGTACCAACAGCATGGTTATGTTCCAGAACAGGGGCGCTGCAACGGCAGATAATGTAAGCGCAATGAAGAAAAACAAGATCCTTTATGGCATTTACGCGGTGTACGGGAATGAAGACGCGGCTGCCTGGTACAATGATCAGAAAGCCGAGGGGCTCGCGGAGCTCAATGCAGGTATCAATCTTCTGGTCAGCGACGACACCTGTTCGAAAAGGAACGGAGCAAAGGTCGCGAAGTACTGCCGGTCTCTGCGTACGCATCCGGAGTATCCGATGATCCTGTTCGATCTGGCAGGAGATGCTGTGCAGATCAACCACATCATCTCAGAGGATGAATGTTACTTCGAGCTTCTCGAGAACGGAGACATTAAGACCACGACGGAGACGATCTCTGATTTCAGACACACGACATCGCTGGATCAGCTGTTTACGATCGGCCTTCCAAGAGAAAATCCCTCATGAATCCGATGATTGTCACCGGATCCACGGGGGAGATGTATCAGGAATTTTCTGATCTGACAATATCCTTTCCGATCTTTACGAGTACATTCTTCAGACTCTCGATAAATTCCTCGGGGCTCTGATCGGTCTTCTGGCTGAGCCAGCGGTACATGATGACCAGAAAGGCGTCCGTGAAATAATGTGGATCGAGGACAGCGCTTTCCGTGTCGGAGATCATTGCCTCCGAAAACATGGAGAAGATCGGCACGGTCGCCTCATAAAAATAATCACGGAAGGAGTTCTGACCCTGGATCTCAAGAGCCGCCTTGTAGAAGGCACGGTCACTGGAGAACAGCTCGACAACCGCGGTCAGAAGATCCCACCCGTTGGTATAGGATCGTTTGCTGGCGGTTTTGATAAAGTCGGTGTAGAAAATCCAGTTGACCAGATCGTACTTGTCCTTGAAGTGATAATAAAAGCTCTTGCGGTTCATTCCGCAGCCCTCACAGATGTCGATGACACTGATCTTCTCAAAAAGCTTTTCCTTCATCAGCTTTTTCATGGAAGAGGCAAGTGCATTCTTCGTTATGTTAGCGTCGGGCACAAAATCACACTCCTGTCCATTCTGAAATCAGACACCGGACTGCGCCAGATCGACGCAGGGCGTTTTGCACGCCGGGCCGGAAGCAGACTGTTGCCGGCTTATGGCAGGCAGAGGTGTCTGATCTTGTAAATAAATATCATATATGTACAGATATTTATCCGGTAACACATTCCAAAATCTGTTCCAATTATATCACAGGACAGGATACAGGGAAAGCCAGATTCTGTATCTTGAAGGCCATTATGAAGGCTGTTATCGAAAGCTATTATAGAAGATCATTATCGAGGGCTGTTATCGAAAGCTATTATAGAAGACCATTATCGATGGCTGTTATCGAGGACCGCCATCGAAACCCATCATTGAAGTCCGTTATCAAAGGTAATTATAAATGGTAGGTCGAACGGAGTTCCTTCCGGGAGGCTTCTACTTCAAGCAGCAATTCCCGGGCAGACATACGGCGCGCGCCCTCCCCGAAGATGATCACCTGTTCGAGGCCGTCGGAGGTCGCGACGGTGACATTGCCCTGCTTTCCGATTTTATGTACAGTCTTTTCAATGTAGGCGTCTGCAGTTTCCGCCTCCTTCGTGTAAACAACATAGATGTTATGGTAACGGCAGACCGCACCTCTCCCGCCAGGCACCTTATACGCATCAAAAACCAGAATCAGGGTACCGGATCTTGTGCCGTGGAAGTTGCTCATAATGTCGATCAGACGGTCTCTTGCGGCATCCATGCCGGAAGCCGCAAGGCTGCGGAGTTCTTCCCAGCTGAAGATGATGTTGTATCCGTCAACCAGCAGATAATCCTCCTTCTTCGGAGTGACTCCGGTGATTCCGGAGCGTTGATTTTTGCCGGAGGAGGTCTGTTCACCAGCTGATTTTGCGGCCGCTGTTCCGCAGCTCTCCGATTTATTCTGCTCTGTTTTGTCTCTCTCCGCCCTTTCCAGAGAGCCGTCACGGCTCCATATTCCGGTCTCATTTGAATAGCTGTTCGCAGCACTGTGGATGGGAGTGTTCCAGCTCGATCCGCTGTAGGCTTTTTCGAAAATCTGCTGCAGCTCATTTTCCTCGTTTTCGCGGGTGCGCTGCTCTTCTGTCCATGATTTCTCTCTTGTCCTGTGTTTTTTCTGCCAGCCCGCGGAAAAAATCTTATTTTCGACTGTCTTTTCTGTATTTTCTGCTTTCAGACCGTCGGCAGAGAGTTCCTGGTCCTCTGCGGTTAGCCATTTCATATCGGGACGCCATCCGGTGTCGATGTGCATATAGTCCCGGACCTGATTCCACGGCACCCGGATTCCGGCTCCGTGGGAGCAGAATACGGAGGAGGATGGATGATCGGTATCCGCCTCGGGATCATAACCCTTTTCGAGAATCACCTCTTCGGGATGGCGGCAGGGCTCATAACCCCTGAGTGTCAGACTCAGTCTTCCGTGTCCGTGGGTATAGGACATAAAATCCTGCTGATAATCTCCGAGGGCAGCGGCGGGCACAGAACCTGTGATGACCGCAGTGCTGCCGTCATTCTCGCGAAGATCCGCGGATCCCTCCATTCTCTGGATATCTGTCATGAAGCGGCCCATGCTCCCGGACGGCAGTTCTGCGTGCAGCCGCAGGACCGGCTCAAGGAGAACATTTTTTGCCATCATCAGACCCTGACGGACGGCTCTGTGTGCCGCCTGTCGGAAATCCCCTCCGGAGGTATGCTTTTCCGATGCTCTTCCGCCGATCACGGTGATCTTAATATCTGTGATTTCCGATCCTGTCAGAACGCCCGGAAACGGCTGCACCTCCAGATGAGACAGGATAAGGCGCTGCCAGTTGAGAGCCAGATCATCGGTGCTGCAGTCGGATTCCAGAACCAGCCCGCTTCCCGGCTCGCCGGGCTCCATCAGAAGGTGCACCTCTGCATAATGCCGCAGAGGCTCGTAATGACCCACGCCCTCGACGGAATCAGCTATGGTCTCTTTGTACATGATCGAAGGCTGTGCGAAATCAATCCGCATGTTAAACCGCTGTGCACAGAGCTCTTTCAGAATTTCCATCTGGACCTTTCCCATGATGCGGGCAGAAATCTCACCGGATGCGTCATCCTGGTCAATGTGAAGAAGCGGCTCTTCCTCTTCAAGAACCCGAAGATTCCGGAGAGCTTCGGTTCTGTCCTGGTCCGGCGCAAGAAGGATGCGGCTCTTCCATACCGGCTGGAGAACGGATGCATCTGAGTCATGTTCAAAGCCGAGGCCCATTCCGATCCGGGTTTTGTCTGGTCCGGTAACCGCACAGACGGAGCCTGCGTCCACCCGGGACACCTGCACGAAGCTTTTGCCGGAGTAGATACGGATCTGGTTGACCTTCTGGTCCGTGTTCTCTCCGCCGCCTCCTGTGCTGTCCTCATTTCTGACAGAGATGACAGAACGGACACTGAGACTGCCGCCGGTGATCTTCATCCAGGTCAGGCGGTTTCCGGAATCGTCGCGGGATATCTTGAAAATTCGCGCGCCGAATTCGTCCGGATAATGTTTCATCAGCGTAAGAGCGTCCATCGCCCGCATCAGCGCGCTGACGCCTTCGTTTCTCAGCGCGGATCCGAAGAAAACGGGAAAGAGCTTCCGGTCCCGGATCATGGTGCGAAGATCGTCCTCCCGGATCTCTTCTGTCTCCAGATAGTGTTCCAGAACACGGTCATCGCAGACAGCAATATTCTCTGCCTGATTTTCCGGGATCTGCAGCACAGGGTCAAACTGAACTCCGGTAAAATCCACGCATTGCGAGCTGAGATTATCCCGGATATCGCGGAGAAGATCTGCGGTGTCCGCACCCGGCTGATCCATCTTATTTACGAAAAGAAATGTCGGAATTCTGTAATGTGCGAGAAGATTCCAGAGATTCCGGACCTGCCCGATGACGCCGTCCGCCGCGCTGATAACCAGGATTGCGCAGTCGAGAACCTGAAGAACCCGCTCTGTTTCCGGTGAAAAGTCGATATGACCCGGTGTGTCCAGAAGGGTTACGGAGAGGCCGTCGGTGCCGCCGAAGGATAGCTCCGCCTGCTTGGAAAAAATAGTGATGCCCCTGTCTTTCTCAAGCTGCCAGGTGTCAAGATAGGCATCTTTATGATCGACTCTTCCCTGTTTCTGTATTTTTCCGGAAAGGTACAGAAGACTCTCGGAAAGAGTTGTCTTTCCTGCGTCTACATGTGCCAGAATTCCTGCTGTGATATGTCTGCTGCTCATTGCTTATCCTTCTGTTCTGCTCATATATGTAAGATTGCGAAAGTGCGAGGCACGAAGCAATCTGTAGCTTATTTACGCGAACAGTGAGCCGCAGCCGAATGCGAAGCATTCGTGTGCGGCGAGCGTCGCGATAGCGAGATAAAACTCGCACAGCGTGTTTTATCTCGTTCATATTGCGGCGTCATGCCTGCAGGGCATAGGCGTCGTTCCGTACTGCCTCCGGAGGATGCTACACATCAGCTTGACCGCATGCCATCCGGGGAGACAGATCTTTCTGTGAAGTATTGTAACATGCTCCGGAAACAGGTACAATCAGAAGGAAATAGATGACCGGCTCAAGGCAGCCTGAACCAGAGGAATATGGATGGCTGACTCAACAGTCTGAAATGGAGGAAAATATGGCGGAAGAAAGGGAACAGAAGAACAATGCGCCGGAAGGTGGGGCCCGCACGGAGGGCTGCTCTTTTATAGATACGGATAAGGAAAGTCTGACACTGACGTATGAGGACGGAAGGGACGTGAGATGCACAATCGTCAGGATCTTCCAGACACCAGCGCAGAAATATATCGTTCTGATTCCGGAGGACGGAAGTACGAAAGGTACGGCGTATCTGTATCATTTTGATACAGATGATGAAGGCGCACCGGTTGTGACACAGATTGAAAGTGAAGATGAATACACAGAGGCTTCGGAGATTTTCGAGGCTATGACGAAAAATATTGACCTTACGGAGGATGAGACATGAAAATCAGAGTGAAGAAACTGACCGATACCGCCAAGATGCCAACGCGCGGAAGTGCGTCGGCTGCGGGCTACGATCTCTATGCCGACGTGGAAACTCCGGTGGAAATTGAGCCTCATGCGACGGTTATGGTTGGCACAGGCTTGTCGATGGAGATTCCGGAAGGCTATTTCGGAGCCATTTTTGCCAGAAGCGGACTTGCCGCAAAGGAATCTCTCCGACCGGCGAACTGTGTCGGCGTCGTTGATGCGGATTACCGGGGTCCCTTTATGATCGCAGTTCACAATGACGGGGAGACAGCCCGACGCGTGACTCCGGGAGAGCGGATTGCGCAGCTTGTGATCCTTCCCTTCCTTCCCGCCGAGTTTGAGGAAGTGGAACAGCTCGGCGAGACGGAACGGGGAGAAGGGGGCTTTGGAAGCACCGGAAAATCCTGATCTTAATTATCCGCGAAAGGATCCTTTGATATCCGACCAGTTTTCTTCCGCGTATTTCAGAAGCTGCTCAGCCTGTGACAGAGACATCTCCGGGTAATAGAACATGATGGACGCGGAGCCGTATTTACGGACGATTCTGTCGCAGTTCCGGATCCAGTCGTCAAAGCCGCCGCTGTATACCTTGATCCACAGGGATTTGCCGGAGGCAATTACCTTGTCATAGATCTTGTCCCACTCTTCGTAAGTACCGTCCGGACCGGTGTCTCCCGGTGTCCACTGAAGGGCATTGATGCCGGGAATTTCCATAAGATGATCGAGATGGCGGATGGCTCCGGGGCCATCCAGATGATACATGGCATAGTCGAGCTTCTGCGTCTGTTTTTTCAGCGAATCCAGAACAAATTCATCAAAGAAGTCAACCGACATCATGGCTGAGGCGTCACACTGAAGCTTTGCCATTCTTCCCGGAGCCCAGATCTGGAAGCAGGAATAGGAATTGCCTCCGTCAGGGGTTCTGACGAGATCATAGAAACGGTCAAAGAACTCGAAATATGCGTCGGTCACCTGTCCGACCCGCTCCTCAATGGAGTCCGGGTCTTCAATCATATCCATCATGAGGGTCTGAGCGCCCCGGAGAGAGGAAAGCACATCAACGTTTTCCATGAGATCCGGCATATCCAGGCAAAAATCATTGCCCGCGAATTTTCTGCAGCCTTCGACCACTTCGAGATGTCTGCGAAGCCATTTGTTTTCCGGGTCAAATTTCAGCGGAGGAACATCTTCCCAGTCTTCATTTTCGTCAATGCAGGGCTTGAACCAGACCGTGTCCTCCTTGAATCCGATATCAGAGCCGAGATAAGCCGCGACGGAGCCTGGTCCGAAGTTGGTCTCCATGTTCGGAAATGCCTCTCCCAGGAACAGATGCTTCTCACAGAAGTCGCGGTACCGGAGTACCATGCGCTCCGGGTTCATATATTTGTCCTCCATATCTTTCCATCTGAGATTTTCTGGCAGATCATAATACAGTCCCTGGCAGAAGACCTGATCCATTCCTCCCTCGTGCGGCTGACCATCGGACAGGTGTTCAATCTCCGGTTTCCGCGCGACGATGTGCATCAGCGGTCTTCCGGTATTGCTCTGGTGCCACCAGCCGTCAAATTTCTTTTTCGTTTCATCCCAGTTGTCCTTGTATTGCATTGCATTCTCCTTTACTTTGCTTTTTTATGGATTGAAATAACAAATCTCTGAATTGGAGATCCTTTGTTTGCGGATTTATTTCAGGGCCTGTATATCAACCGATTATATCAATCGATTATTCGAGGGTGTTGTTCTACGCCTGATTATTTGTGCGCTTCCTTTCGTATGTTATTCTTTCTCCGGTATGTGGCTCAGTGACCGGCAAGAAGCTGAAAGATGTTCGGTGTGCTCTTCACCCCGGTAACGGAAGAGCTGCTCTCCGCCGCCGGCAAATACGAGGCGGATATCCCTGCCGGCGATACCTCCCCTGAAACGGAAGGGCGATGGGCCAATGGAGAAGAGGCTCTCTTTTTCATCCCAGATAACGGGAATCTGCTGGAATGCTCCGGTTTCATAACCATATCCGTCGCCGTCATCCTCGTAGTACAGAATCCGGTGCACAGGGGAAATTTTCTGCCCAGGACGACGAAGCGGGTACAGATGAAATTCAAAGGGCGTGTCGGGCACTTCTTCTGCATAGGTGAGGCCGGACTCCATCGGCAGGATGCTTCCCGCCCGCACAAACACAGGGATGTGATCCAGAGAAACCGTGAGCGTCAGTGTCTGTCCGCCTTCATAATAGTTGTCCGTGTAGAAGTCATACCATCCGGTTCCCTCCGGCAGGTAGACCGTCCAGGTTTTCGGGGCGTTGAGCTGTTTGCCGCCTCTGCCGTAATACATCGGATCGGTGATCGGACAAATCAGCAGGCTTTTCCCGAACATGTACTCGGAATCAAGCGAAGCTGCCCTGCTGTCATTGGGAAAATCAAAGAGCAAGCTCCGGACCATGGTGCTGTTCTGCTGTACGACCGCGCCTGCCATGGAATAAATATAGGGCATGAGGCGATATCTTGTGCGGATCGTTTTTTCCAGCGCATCGTAAAAAGGATCGCCGGGCTTTCCGAAGTTCCAGATTTCACGCGGCACATCGGTTCCATGGGAGCGGAACATCGGGAGGAAGGAGCCGAATTCAAACCAGCGGACATACAGTTCCCTGTAGCCCGGGTCCTTGAGCCCGTTTTCGTAGTCGCCGCGCCAGAACCATTTCATTGAAGGATCCCCGCTGCACTCACAGCCGCGTGCAGCCCAGTTTTCATGTACGACGAAAAATCCTCCGATGTCGAAGGTCCAGTAAGGCATGCCGCTCATCGCCATGTTGAGCGCCTCGGGGAGCTGCTTTTTCAGCACATCCCATCTTGCGGAGATGTCGCCGGACCAGAGAACCGTTCCGTATTTCTGGCTTCCGGCATATCCGGAGCGGGTGAGGTTCAGGACTCTGCGGTTCGGATCCGCCTTTCTCTGGTTTTCAAAAATGCCTCTGGCATGGGCGAGAGCATAGAGATTGGCCCGGTCTGCGCCGAGGAATTTCTTGTGCTCTCCGCCGACAAGAAGAAACCGTTCCCAGGGTTCCCGCTCATACTCTCCGTTCCAGTCCGGACCGGAAAAGGGTTCTGTGGAGTCACACCACCAGGAATCAAAGCCACCGGAGAAAAGCTCACGGCTGCACTGCTTCCAGTACAGCTCTCTGGCTTTTTCGTCAAAAGCGTCATAGGTCGCCAGGTCATTGAGAAGGAAGCCCGCGTCGGACATCTCGCAATAATCTTTCGTTCCGTAATTCATATTCGGCCAGACAGACACCATGGTGTGGACATGGAGTCCGTGAATTCTGTCGATTGCCGACCGGATATCCGGATAGCGTGTTTTGTCCAGAATCTTGCATCCCCAGTCGTCTGCCGGCCAGGTCTTCCAGTCCTGCACGACGCAGTCGAGACCGACACCGATCCGGCGGTATTTTTCGGCGACGTCCACGAGTTCATCCTGCGTGGAATACTTTTCCCTGGACTGGATGTATCCGAACGCCCACTTCGGGAGCATCGCCGCCTTTCCCGTCAGTCGCCGGAATCCATCGATGAGTGCATCCGCAGAGTCCCCGGAGATAAAGTAATAGTCAAGCTGTTCCACGGTGTCGCAGAAGAGATAGGAGCCGCGCTCATCATCGTTGAAGGTCATGAGGCTTCCGCAGTCCGCGAGGATACCGTAGCCTCTGTCCGAGATCAGGAAAGGAACCGGAATGCGCATGTTGTGCTGGTAGAGGTACTGGGTGTGGCCTCTGTAGTTGTAGATGCCCTCTTCCCCCTGTCCGAGCCCGTGGATCTGTTCTCCGGGTTGGAATCGGAAGGAAAGCTTCGCCCGATATGCTCTGTGGTCCTCAACCTCCCTCAGGTTTTCAACAAAATTTCTTTCACCGTCTACTGTTTTCACTCTGCGGATGACTGGCTTCTCTCCGCAGGTGGAGTATTTCATGACAGGAATCCCGGTAAGTTCTTTCTCTCCCTCTTCCAGTAATTGAAAACCATCTTTTCTTCGAATCCAGACAAAACAGCCGTCTGCCTGCCTGATCCGGAGTGTGAGAAGGCTTGTGGAAATTTGCAGACCCCCATCCAGCACCTCCAGCGCGAGCGGACATGCGGACTCGTTGTGCCTGATCTGAAGAGGAGACACGGAAGCTTCCTGCTCTCTTCCGGTATAGACGCAGCGTATAATATTTTCCGCCTCTGCAGAGACGAGAAGCAGTCCCCGGTCTGTCCGGATCCGGATCTTGTTATCGCTGATTTTCTGACAATCTTGTATCTTCATTCTGGATTTTCTCTTTCCATATCTTGTTCATAAATGTCCATGCCCCGCAGGCGGGGCTCCACCTATTGTATAAGCTTCGGATTGCTCCGTGATCGAATTACAACTACATTTTATAAAAAAGTACCAAAAACTGCCATGCACCGGTTTGTCCGTTTTATGTACTTTTTTTCTGTAGAAGTCCAGCCGCAATGTTCTTGGCCCACGGGAAGCTTGCTCACCAGTGGGCAAGAACATAAGTGACACGTTGGCTTATACACATCGTGGCGTCCCGCTGACGGGGCATGAACATAAAAATCCCCTGCCATACCTTCTGGTGTATGGCAGGGGATTCCCCATATAAATATGTATACTGCTGATTATTCGTTGATCGCCTTTGCGTCTTTCGGGCAGTCCTTGATGGAGAAGCTCAGCCTTCCCATGCGATCCTTTCCAAGGCAGACAACTTTTACAACATCGCCGAGGGTGAGGACATCCTCCACGTGATTGATACGCTGCTTTGCAATCTTGGAAATGTGAACCATTCCCTCCTTGCCGGGAGCAAACTCAAGGAAAGCACCGAACTCCTTGATGCTGATAACCTTTCCTTTCAGAACCTGATCCTTTTCGAAATCTGTGGTGATGACCTCGATGTATTTCTCGGCCTCATCCATCTTCGCGCGGTCCGTTCCGCAGATGGAGACGGATCCGTCTTCGTCGATATCGATCTTTACACCCGTGCGGGCGATGATCTCATTGATATTCTTTCCCTGTTTGCCGACAACATCACCGATCTTGTCAGGATCAATCTTGATCTGCTCGATCTTCGGCGCGTACTCGTTGACAGTTGGACGCGGTCCGGCGATTGCCTTCTCCATTACCTCGGTCAGAATATACTCTCTGGCTTCCTTGCATCTGGAAATGGCTTCCTCCACGATCTGACGGGTAAGGCCGTGGATCTTGATATCCATCTGGATTGCGGTGATGCCGTCATGTGTTCCGGCAACCTTGAAGTCCATGTCTCCGAAGAAGTCTTCAAGACCCTGAATGTCTGTGAGCACGATATAATCGTCGTCGGTATCTCCGGTAACAAGACCGCAGGAAATTCCGGCAACCGGCTTCTTAATCGGCACGCCGGCAGCCATCAGAGCCATGGAAGAAGCACAGACGGAAGCCTGTGAGGTGGAACCGTTAGACTCAAAGGTCTCGGATACGGCACGGATTGCATATGGGAATTCCTCTTCCGAAGGCATAACCGGAAGGAGAGCTCTCTCTGCAAGAGCGCCATGACCGATTTCGCGGCGCCCCGGTCCTCTGGACGGCTTTGTCTCACCGACAGAGTAGCTCGGGAAGTTGTACTGATGCATGTAGCGCTTCTTTGTGATATAGGGATCAAGTCCCTCTACCTTCTGCGCCTCGGAAAGAGGAGCGAGAGTCACAACGTCGCAGATCTGTGTCTGTCCGCGGGTGAACATCGCGGAGCCGTGTACACGGGGGATGACATCCACCTCGGCTGCCAGAGGACGGATCTGGCGGATCTGGCGTCCGTCCGGTCTCTTATGCTCCTTCAGAATCATGCGGCGGACAGTCTTCTTCTGATACTGGTAGATAGCATCGGGCAGAAGGGCAAGCCAGTCTTCGTTGTCCGCGAATTTCTCTTTCAGTCTGTCTGTGATCGCGGCGATGTTGTTCTCTCTGGTCTGCTTGTCATCCGTGAACACGGCAACTTCCATCTCAGAATCCGGAACCTCCTCGCGGATCGCGGCAAAAAGCTCCTCCGGAACCGCGCAGCTCTCGTAGGTGTGTTTCGGTTTTCCGCACTCTGCCACGATATGATCAAAGAAAGCAATAACCTTTTTATTTGTCTCATCGGCAAGATAAATGGCCTCGATCATCTTCTGCTCCGGAATTTCCTGTGCGCCGGCTTCGATCATGATGACCTTTTCTCTTGTAGAGGCAACGGTCAGTGCAAGCGTTGATTCTGCCTTCTTCTCATAACCCGGGTTGATGACAAATTCGCCGTTGATCATTCCAATCTGTGTGGCGGCGCAGGGACCGTCAAAAGGAATATCGGAAATGGATGTGGCGAGAGACGCGCCGAGCATGGCGACAACTTCCGGGTCACATTCCGGATCAACGGACATCACCATATTATTCAGTGTGACATCGTTTCTGTAATCCTTCGGGAAAAGAGGCCTCATCGGGCGGTCGATAACACGGGATGTGAGTACGGCATGCTCGGAAGCTTTTCCCTCTCTCTTATTGAAGCCGCCCGGGAATTTGCCGACCGAGTACATTTTCTCCTCAAATTCAACGGAAAGCGGGAAAAAATCGATTCCCTCCCGCGGCTCTTTGGAAGCGGTTGCGGTGCACAGAAGTGTGGTGTCGCCATAATGGATGAACGCGCATCCGTTTGCCTGCTTGCCTACTCTCCCGATATCTACGGAAAGTTTTCTTCCAGCCAGGTCCATTTCATAGGTCTTGTAGTTGTTCTCAAGTCTGGTTGAGAATGTCTTGTTTTCTTCCATCTTTACTCCTTTACTTCTCGGCGAATGCCATTGTTCCGAACCGCCATGACCGTGCAGGCCATGCTGCGGCGCCGGATGTTACTCTTTGAAAACGGACGGATCCTTGTGCGGAACATCTGTCCCGGTTTCCGAAAAACGAGATGAGTCACGCTTCGCGGTCGGCTGCGGCTCATTGCTTGTAAACACGGAAACAGGGCGGATAGGTGAGTCCTACCCGCCCTGAAAGCGATTCGATTACTTACGAAGTCCCAGCTTCTCGATCAGAGCACGATATCTCTCGATATCTGTCTTCTTGAGGTAATCAAGAAGTCCACGTCTCTTACCTACCATCTTCAGAAGACCGCGTCTGGAATGGTGATCCTTGTGGTTTGTCTTCAGATGCTCTGTGAGCTCTTTGATTCTCTCGGTGAGGATTGCAACCTGTACCTCAGGTGAACCGGTGTCGCCCTCTGTTCTTGCATACTCTTTGATAATCTGCTGTTTGAGTTCTTTTGTAATCATTTCATTTTCCTCCTGAATATTTCTAATCGCCTGTGATTAAGATCTGGTCGGAGTTTCCGGGATCTGAATCAAGGTTAAAACTCATGCTCACTCAATATAGCATAGCGTATAGAAAAAGTAAATGATTTTCTTTATCCGGATCTTTCGGGTTTTTCGGATTTTCTTTATCCGGATTTTTCGGAACGGAGCTGCTCGAAGAAGCTGCTGATGAGATGACTGCATTCTTTCTCGAGAATTCCCCGCGTAATCTTCACCTGGTGGTTAAATGCGGGTACCTGCATGAGGTTCAGAACGGATCCGGCACAGCCCGCTTTCGGATTCATGCAGCCGATGACGACCTCATCGATTCTGGACTGGACGATGGCACCCGCGCACATCTGGCAGGGCTCAAGAGTTACATACAGGGTGCAGCCCTCGAGTCTCCAGTCGCCGAGAGCATGGCTGGCCTCCCGGATGGCGTTCAGCTCTGCGTGAGACAGTGTGTTCGCGTCAGTGTTGCGCCGGTTGTATCCGCGGGCGAGGATTGTGCCTTGCTTTACAATGACGCACCCGATGGGGACCTCTCTGAGGGCGGCTGCCTTCTGCGCTTCCTCGAGGGCAGCTCTCATGTATTTTTCATGCATGGACCGGATTTCGGCATCTTTTCGTTCTTCTTCTTTTCGGGCGCTGTCCTCCTGTGCCTTTTTCCGACGCATTCTCTTCTCCCATTTGACCTGCTTTGCGGCGCGGTCTGCCGCGCGCCGGTCCTCCTTAAGTGCGGTCCGGTCGGTCTCTATATTATTGTTATTATTATTTAAGAGGAAAATATCCTCCCCGGCAGCCGGGAAGGCCTTTTGTTCTGCCGTGGAGGATATTTCGATTTTTCTTTTCTTGTCATTCATAATGTGGTGCCCTGTCAGCAGGATATGCTGTGCTTAACATATGCTGTGCTTAACGCTCGATATGCCTGTCTGACGGCTTTATCCTGCTTTTGTTCTCAGAATTTCTGTGGTCAGATACCGAGCATCATCTTGTCATTTGCGAATTCATTGCCGGATACCTCCTCGAATTTATCGAGAAGCTGGGAAACAGTAAGATTCTTCTTCTCCTCTCCGGACACATCGTAGATGATATTCCCCTCATGCATCATGATCAGACGGTTTCCATGGGTGATTGCGTCCTTCATGTTGTGGGTGATCATCAGCGCTGTGAGATGATCGCGGTTGATGATCTTTTCTGTGGCGTTGAGAACCTTTTCGGCTGTCTTCGGATCAAGAGCGGCTGTGTGTTCGTCGAGAAGCAGCAATTTCGGTTTCTGCAGGGTTGCCATGAGCAGGGTAAGTGCCTGCCGCTGGCCGCCTGACAGGAGACCGACCTTGGCTGTGAGTCTGTCTTCGAGGCCGAGGTTCAGAATCTTGAGCTGCTCGCGGTATTCGTTTCTTTCCGCGGCGGTTACACCCCACCTGAGGCCTCTTCTGGCACCGCGGCGTTTGGCAAGCGCAAGATTCTCGTCAATCTGCATGGTTGCGGCAGTTCCTGTCATGGGATCTTGGAAGACCCGGCCGATAAGGCTGGCGCGCCTGTAATCCGGGAATCCCGTCACATTCTGTCCGTCAATTGTGATGGATCCGGTATCTACCGGCCATACACCGGCAATGGCATTCAGAAGGGTGGATTTTCCGGCACCGTTGCCGCCGATAACGGTCACGAAATCACCGTCATTGAGCGTGAGGCTGACACCTCGCAGAGCTTTCTTCTCATTTATGGTTCCGGGGTTAAATGTTTTGCTGATGTTTTTGACCTCTAACATTTACTTTCCCTCCGATCTCGAGTTTTTTCCGGCACGGCTGAAGGAGCTTTTTGCCTGTCCCTTCAGATACGGCACTGCAAGGAAGACGGCGACGATGATGGCGGTGAAAAGCTTCATCAGGTTCGAGTCGATCTTCAGCCACAGAACCAGAGTGTATACCAGATAGTAGATGATGCCGCCGACAATTACAAAAACCAGGCGGCCGAAGAAATTCAGCTTTTTGTGGAGGATCGCTTCTCCGAGTACTTCTCCGATGATGACAGCCGCAAGCCCAATGACGATGGATCCGCGTCCGCTGTTGACATCCGCAAAACCGGAGTACTGAGCGGCAAGACCACCGGCAACGGCTACGATTCCGTTGGAAATCGCGAGGCCGAGAACCTTCATAATATTGATGTTGATGCCCTGTGCCTTTGCCATCTGCTGGTTGCAGCCGGTTGCGCGGATCGCCGATCCGAGCTCGGTTCCGAAGAAGAGATAGAGAATGACTATGAGGGCGATGGCGAAGATGCCGCCTACCAGAATAGCATTCGGTACATTCCGCCCGGAGATGATCAGGTTGTATTTGTCAACACTGACAGCCTGGTTGGCCTTCATCTTCATGATTACGAGGTTTATAGAGTACAGACCGTACTGCGTCAGAATTCCTGCGAGAATGGCCGGGATTCCGAATACCGTGTGAAGGAGGCCGGTGACCGACCCTGCGATCAGGCCCGCGATAAAAGCTATTACAAGTGCCGCCCACGGGTTCCAGCCCGCGAGAATCAGCATTACCGTTACAGCTGCCCCGGTCGAAAAGGTTCCGTCGACGGAAAGGTCTGCAATGTCGAGCAGACGGAAAGTAATATAGACGCCGAGAGCCATGGTGCCCCAGATAAGGCCCTGTGCAATGCCTGAGGGGAATCTGCCCAGCAGATCCATCGGGTTCAGCGATGCGAAATATGCCTCCATAGATAATTGTTCCTCCTGGTTTTCGTTTTCTCTGTTGTTGCTTTTCTGGCGAAGGTGTGTCCGGAGATCTGTCGGATGGCCGGATTATGTATGCCGCGCTTCGCGGCAGGCGGCCTGTCTGCGTTTTCGAAGAGCTTATAGATACATCGTGACACATACTGTATAAGTCGTGCCACATACTGTATAAGCTACGGATTGCTCCGTGCTTCGCACTCTCGCAATCCTACAGGTATTCGCACTTCCGTGCCGCTTGCGCGTCACTTCGTGCTCATACCTGTTGCCTTCGAAATCGCATACAGTCTCTTACACACGCTTCGCGACAGGCGGCCTGTCTGCGTTTTCGAAGAGCTTATAGATACATCGTGCTACATACTGTATAAGCTACGGATTGCTCCGTGCTTCGCACTCCCGCAATCCTACAGGTATTCGCACTTCCGTGCCGCTTATGCGTCACTTCGTGCTCATACCTGTTGCCTTCGAAATCGCATACAGTCTCTTACGCGCGCTTCGCGTGCGACGATCCTGTCTGCGTTTTCGAAGAGCTTATACAGTAAAAGCCCCACCATGTGCTCTTCACACCCTGGTGGGGAAACATTGATTGATCTGTTTCACGAACACGTTGAATAGTATATCACACATTGACAGCTGGTGTCATAAATGTTTGATTTTCGCGCGTGAAATCATTGAATTTTATTCGCTGTCGGAGCTGTCGGCCTTATATGCGGTGTATCCGTCCGGTACGGTGATGCCGAGCTTTTCGCAGATGTCCGGGTTATACTCTTTCACAGGGTTGTCATAGTACTGAATCGGCATCTCGGAGATGTCTGCCTCTCCTTTCAGGATCTGTGCCGCCATCTTGCCGGTCGTCTGACCAAGACCGTAGTAATCGATGGAAAGGGTGGCAACGCCGCATCCGGCCATGATACCCTCTTCACCTGCAATGATCGGAACCTTTGCCGGAAGGGCTACATTGTTGATGGCCTCGGTGCAGGAAGCCGCTGTGTTGTCGGTCGGGATATAGAGAACATCACTGTTGTTGCATGCCTCTCCGGTGACGGAGGCTACATCGTTGGAGTCAGAGAAAGTGTAGACATTTACGGTGAGTCCTGCGTCTTCCAGATAGCCCTTCACCTGATCCGCCTGATATTTGGAGTTCGGTTCAGCCGAGCAGTACAGGATGCCGACATTTTTTGCATCTGGGAAAAGCACGGTAACCATGTCCGCCTGCTGATCAAGCGGAGGAAGGTCGGATGTTCCGGAGATGTTGCCGCCGACCGTTCCGTTGAAGTCGTCGATATCAAGCGCAACGCCGTAGTCTGTTATGGAAGTTCCGAGGATCGGGATTGTGCTTGTCGCTGCAGCTGCAGACTGAAGAGCGGCGGTAGCGTTTGCCAGAATCAGATCTACATTTTCAGATACAAGATTTGTGCAGATCTGTGTCGCGGTTGCGGCGTCGCCTGCGGCATTCTGCTCGTCAAAGGTTACGTTGTCTTCTCCGAGTTCGGATTTAAGCTCGTCTTCGAAGCCCTTTGTTGCGGCGTCAAGAGCCGGGTGCTGTACGAGCTGGCAGATACCGATCGTATATTTTCCGGATGCTTTTGCGGCCGATGCGGAGGCGGCGGTTACCGATGCCGAAGCGGACGCAGACGAAGCGGAAGAATCTGCGGATGATGCCGCAGAAGAAGCTGTAGAGCCGCTTCCACAGCCGGCGAGAAGCGCTCCTGCCATGACAGCTGAAAGGCAGACGGATGTAATTTTCTTTAATTTCATTTCTTGTCCTCCCTAAATATTACTGTTTTGATGCTGGATTTTGCTGGATCATACAAAACGCTTTAACGCTTAAAAGCGTTACACGTTGCTGTATTAAAGTATTTAAAAGATAATTTACCACATACCGGGGTGGCCGTCAATCTGAAGCTTATAAAAAATAATTGTTAACTTTCACTTTATTTTCCTCCCTTTGCCTTTTTCATCATTTCAGCGATTTCAGGTCATTCAAGGCTTGCTTTTCTTGCCAAGTCATTTCCGGATATCCAAAAAAGATACCATTCAGAATTCTTCGGATCAAATCTCCCGTCTGATAATTTTCCAGATCATGAAGCGGGACATGATGAATCTTTTCAGAATACCTTTCCATCAGATGATGGCTGACCCTGAGCGACTTACGCATCTGCATCCAATTACGCAAAAGTCCCAGTACCATCTGAACAAGAATTAAGGATACAACCGCCATAGGGATCCAGCGGAAGCTTTCCCGGAAGACAGCGTTCAGGGAACCCGTATAACTACGCTGTTCTGTAAAATGATCAATCACAATCTGATTCACAAAAGAAAGCAGAACAGATAGAATGATAGAAATCTATCCTCCATCTCAAAAAACACAATCCAGTTGCCTGCATTTCAATTTGCTGACAAGAATCCCAGGCTTTCTCATCAGAAACTGACAGAATTTGGACAGAAACAGAAAAAGCAGAGAACGAGCTTCTGTGAATACTCATTCTCTGCCTTCTGCCGTTCCGGCGTTAATTCAGTTCGTCTATGACATTGGTACACCAGCAGACCGGGCGGCCGGAAAAGGCTGTTGTCGAGAGGATGCCGTAATCCGTGCCGTAAGCTTCTACTGTTTTCCCCTCCCCTGCGTAGATGGCCACATGGTAGATATAGCCGTTTTCCGCGTAGAAGATCAGGTCTCCCGGCTGAGCGGAGGCTGGTGTGATCTTGGTTCCGACCTGCGACTGCGCTTCCGCTACCCTGGGCAGGGAAATACCGACCCGTGCGTAGATTTGCTGCACCAGGCCGGAGCAGTCGCAGCCGTTGTAGATATCATTGCCGCCCCAGAGGTTCCGTCCGCCGGTGAGGCCGGATGCCCGCAAGTATCGCGGAAAACCCGGATGATGGCATGTACTGCAGCTGCCAGGCCGGATGCCCGCAAATGTCTCAGACACCCCGGATGAATCCGATGCGCCGGCCGTCTGTCAGTGCAGATTTGCTCCTGTCAGAACCCACATATATAACATCAGAAAATACATATACTGTGTCACGGAATTGAATTTCTTCCCTTCCTCCGGATTTAAGACCGCTTCCGGAAAGACATCGCAGAGGAACTTCCCGTTCCCGCAGTACAGATTCTGCTGAAGCAGCCGCTTCCCTTCCCGGATGACCTCCGGGTACATCACCAGACCCCACCGGTACTGATCCATCAGATGAACATAGAGAGAGGTGACGATAACGCCTGTGGAGGACTGGTTGACTGCCTGGAGCCTGGTCACCAGATCCTCCGCGCCGGAGAAACAGACGCCGGCCTTCTGAAACAATTCCCTGTTTTTTTCATAGAAATCCCAGAAGCTTCCCACGTTCAGCCCGAGCCGCCGGACTCGCTGGAGAATCTGGAACTGTCTGGCCGGACAGGCGGAGGACTGCTTCACCAGAGCCTCTTTCAGCGCCTTTTTGACGGTCTTTCCGATCAGCTCCCCCAGCTTTACATGGCCGGAGGCGGTGGTAAGCAGGTATTCCGATTCCATCGGAGCAGCAATGATCGTTCCGTCTGTCCCGGACCCCGTGGCAATTTCATGGGAATAGCAGGATCCCAGAAGCAGCTCCTGAACCGCCGCCGCCTTCGCCTCCGAGCACAAAACCAGCGCGCGCAGCATGGCGGCGTCCGTCATGCGCTGGTTTACCATCAGAATAATATTGATGGTTCCGATAAATCCGGGATCCTTCCCGTCCGCTTCTGTCTTCTCCTTCTGTTCTTCTTTTCCCGCTTTCTCTTCCTGTTCTGCCTGGTCTTCTTCTCCTGCCTGCTCTGCCTGTTCTCCCTGTTCTTTTTTTCCTGCTTTCTCTGCCTGTTCTTCCCGGCTCATGCTCCGGACAGATGTGCCCCCGATCCGTTTCTGACAGTCCTCCCGGCCGTCCGGAGCCGGGATATACTGCCTGTTCTTTTCCATATACCAGGTGGGATCTCCCGGACTGACCGCGTTGTGCTCAATTCCCCCGGACACCACGGCGCGCACGGTCAGATCCTCATAGGTTTCCTCTGCTTCCGCAGACAGCTCGATCCAGGCCGCCGTGCTCATGGCCACCGTAGTTTCCGGATTCTCCCCCTCTTCCCGCACCTGCCGCGCTAGCTCCTCCCCGTAATCGTCCTCTTTCATGACAACCTCATAGGAGCCGTCGCCCTGGCAGTTGATGTTCATCAGGGTGGTAATTCCCTCCCGGATGCCTCCGTTCAAAGGAGAGGTGCACAGTGTCTTTCTTGGGCTGTTAAAGTGAAAGATACTGCTGCTGTTTGTCCTTCGGAATGTCATTTCCGCTTCGTTTTTTTCTCCGCTCAGATTTTCCATCTCTGTTCTCTTTCTCCGCTTTCTTTTCCTTCCTGTCAAGCCCGAATTTCAGATTTGTGATGTGGTGCGACGAGCTTTCTGGCGGTCGGAGCCTCCACAGAAGTTTCCGAGGTTCCGAGGGTATTCCTCCGATGAAATCTGCCCGGCCTTCTTCCTGCAGATTCTCTTTTTCCACCTCCGCGCACTATGTCCGTGCGTAAGCGCTTTTCACCTGCCGGTGGATTTACACGTCCACCAGCTTCCCGTGCACAACAAGCCGCACGGCGGAATCCCCGGTGCAGGTGGACAGCGAGACAATCTTGTCGTTCACATCCAGCGCCACATGCAGATCCTCCTCCGACTGCTCCTGCAGGTAGGTCAGAAACTGCTGATACGCCTGATCATTCTCAAATGACGTCTGAAAGGCCATGTCCTTCCGGTCCGCATTGGCATTATGATACGAGAAAATCTGGTACATGTGCCAGCCGTCCTCACGGTAAATCCAGAAATACGGATTTTCCGATACCAGCCCGGTCTCCCGCACCTTTTTCAGACTCCCGAACATGGAGCCGTTCCGCATGTTATGCCCGAAGATGTAGGTATTCTTATCGGAAAAGTCCGCCGCTGCCTCCGCGTCCAGGAAAATACTGCCGCTGTCATTGCGGCCGCCGGAAAAGGTATGCTTAATATAGTACGTGTTGTCCGTATCCTGCATGATCGGATAGTTGATTCCCAGCGCCGGCGCATACAGCCAGCCGACCGTGTCCGGATTCTCCTTCTGCAGCTTGTCCAGCGCGACCGTCGGCAGCTCCCCGGGCAAAAGCGCCGCGGCACTTCCCGATGAGGAAGAAGAAACTGTACCGACAGACTCCAAGTCGTTATCCCCCGACGGATCGGTAACACCTGCCAGCTCCCGTACCTTTGCATACTCCCGATCCGCGTCCGCATACTGCTTCTGCAGCCAGAACATCCGCGCCGCGCCGAAAACAATCAGCGCAGCCGCCGCGGCCATCACCACCCGAAGGATGATAAGTTTCTGACGCTGTGTCAGGCTCTGCGCCCATTTCCGAATCCGTTCCATACAACTGTGCACTTTTCTGCACTCCTTTCCCTTCATTCAATCAGACCGTATTTTACCTTAATCCGCTCCAGCTTTTCCAGCATCGGCTGACTGATAAACCAGAGGCACAGCACGTTTGCCAGCGCGTGTACCAGATCCACCGGCACGCCGGAGATATAGATCGCCAGCAGGTTCTTCCAGTTAATCGCGTAAGAGCTCATCACCAGCGCCGCCGGATTCATAATGCCGCCGTAGATAAAAACCGTGGTCAGAAAACCATAGACGCACAGAGACCAGCGGCTGGCCTTCAGCCATCCCTTCTGGTACAGAATCCCGGCCAGAAAGCCGATGATGCCGGCCGAGAACATCTGCCAGGGCGTCCACGGCCCCTGCCCGAACAGCATATTGGAGGAGAGCATGGTCAGCGATCCGACCAGAAAACCGGATTCCGCGCCGAAGCACACGCCGGTAAGGATGGCAAAGGTCTCCACCGGCTTAAAGCTGGGAAACGCGAACAGCACGGCACGCGAAGCAACCGCCAGAGCCGTCATCACCGCGATAATCATCAGCTCCCGCGCCTTCGGCTTTCTTCCCTCGAACACCATAAAAAAAGGCAGCATGGAAAAAACCAGGATCACCAGACTGATGACCAGATATTTTCTGTCTCCGAACACATTAATGCCGACCCAGATGGTAAGCGGTATCAGAAGCAGGATGATAAAAATGGAGACAATGGTGCGCTTTGTCAGCTTTCCCTTGTGCAAGGGAGCCACGAGGATCTGCTGTGCCTGCGCAAAAACAGAATCCTCCGGCTGCGCCGCAGCCTCGCTGTCGCGGAAATCCGTGTCTACCGGCTGCTGCGGGCGCTTGTTTTCCAGAAAAGCATCCAGAAACCGGTCAAGCTTTTCTTCCTCCAGCATGAATCGTCTCTCCTTTCCAGTCTTTTCCGTCCGGCTTCCGCCATATCAGCTTTCGCGGTTCTGGGCTAATGTGCGGTTCATCGCCGTGATCACATCCTCCGCGGTGACAGCATCCGGATAGAAGTGACGGGCCATCCGGTTCGCCGCTGTCGTGTAGAAGCTGTTCCCCGCAAAAAAGGCGCGGGTTGTGTTGCTTGTGACAAGATTGCCCTGGAAAAACAGCCCCACCCGGTCCGCGTACTGAGCGCAGAACTCCACATCGTGAGAGATCATCAGAACCGTCACCCCATGGGCGGTAAGCCGGCGCAGAATCTGCCCCAGATCCCGCTTGAAGTAATTGTCGATACCCTTTGTCGGCTCGTCCATAAGCAGAATCTGCGGGCGCAGCAGCAGCACCTTCGCAAGAGCCAGCCGCTGCTGCTCTCCGCCGGACAGATCATACGGATGACGATCCAGCAGATCCTCCAGCATGGTCAGCGAGACGATACCCTCCACGGCTTCCTTTTTCGGCATGTCAATCGGATAAGCAGAGGTTTTTTTCTGCCTTTTTCCGTCTATCATCTCGTACAGATCCTCCCGCACCGTCTTTTTTACAAAGAGGCTCTGCGGGTTCTGCGGCATCACTCCCAGAAAACCGTGGTACAGCTCATCATCGGAATACTTATTGATGTCGCGGCCGTTCAGCCAGATCCGCCCCCGGTAGGGAAAACGAATGTGCGCAATCAGATTCATGGTCGTACTCTTGCCCGTGCCGTTGCCGCCGACAATCGCAAAAATCTCGCCGCGCCGCACGTCCATGGAGAGGCCGCGCACGACATCCGGCAGATCGCGGTCATAGCGGAACCAGACATCCCGGACCCGGATCGCCGGGATGTCCCCGCCGCGGGCATCCTTCGGATTACGTTTGCCCGCAGGTTCCGGCATCTCCGCGGCTGCCGAAGCTCCTTTTTCTCTTTCCCCGCAGGCCGCCAAAGTCTCTTCCGGGCTTGTTCTGCCCGCAGACGGATTTTGGGGTTTCCCATTTCTTTCTTTGGCGCCCGCCGCGTCCGAGGGCTGCGGTTCTGTCCGCACCGCTTCCGCACCCAGCAACTCCTGCATCCATCTGCGTCCCTCGCTGACCGTCAGCGGACACGGAAGTGCATGCGCTTTCTGCTCCCGCGCCGTCACCCCGGCGTAAATCTGCATCGGCGTGGGCATGGAGAGAAACATGTCGTGTCCCATATCGTGAAGGCGCTGTCCGATCTCCGATGGGGTTCCCGTTGCGATCATGCGCCCGCTGTCCATAACCAGAAGGCTGTCCGCCCACGGTATGACATCCTCCAACCGGTGTTCGGTAAGCAGAATGGTCGTTCCGATGTCCCGGTTGATCTTCCGCACCGTCTCCAGAAAATCCGAGGCGGCAATCGGATCCAGCTGGCTGGTCGGCTCGTCCAGAATCAGCAGCCGCGGGTGCATGGCCATGACAGAGGCCAGGTTCAGCAGCTGCTTCTGCCCGCCGGAGAGCTCCGACACATTGCGCATAAACCAGTCCTGGATTCCGAAATAGGACGCCATCTCCGCCACCCGCAGACGGATGGTCGGCGTGTCGCACCCCAGGCTTTCCAACCCGAAGGCAAGCTCATGCCAGACCTTGTCCGTCACAATCTGGTTGTCCGGATTCTGCAGGACGTAGCCGATCTCCGCGCTCTGCGTGCGGTGGGAAACCTCATCCAGCGGCACGCCGCAGTAGCGTATCGCGCCGCTGCGCTGCCCGTGCGGGGCAAGAACGCTCTTGCACTGCCGGAGCAGCGTGCTCTTTCCGCATCCGCTTTTTCCGCAGAGCACCACAAAGCTGCCTTCCTCTACTGACATGTCTACCTGCTTCAGGGCAGGAGCCGAAGCCTCCGGATACTGGAAGCTGAACGCTTCCACCTCTAAAATATGCACGTCTTAATCTCTCCCAGGCAGCCGCGGAGCATTTCCGGATGGAAGCACCGCGGCAGTCATCATGTATCTGTACTTATGTCTATGTTATTCGGTGCTCGGGGAGGAGCTTTCCTTCCCGTGCTGTACCGGGTCCTGCAGGTACCAGGGCAGATGCCTCTCCAGCCGCGCCTTCCTGGCAAGGGAGGCGAACCGCGCATCCTCCACCGCACCAAGCACGGACGGAAAAAAGCAGATAACCGCCCACGCCGCAAAGCAGAGGACGCCGGCCGGCGTAAGCGGCCAGCCCCCGATGCTGATATACGGATTATATACCGCCGTCGTCACGCCCTGCGACGCGCCCAGCAGAAAAACCGCCATGGACGCGCCCAGAACACCGCAGGCCATCCCGTCTCTGGCATCGAAGCGGAAAATCGAAAACGCCGTCCGCCCGTGCAGCCCGTAGCCGCGGGACTGCATGGAATCCGAGGTATCGATCGCGTTCTCCAGCGCCCAGGTGATCAGCACTGAGAGGATCGTAATCGAGTGCCGGATTCTCTGTATCAGGTTACCGCTGCCCGCGTCCCTGCCGACCGCCTTCTGCCCGTTCCGGATAATTTTCGCCTGCGCGTGAAAGCGGGGCACAAACCGGAACACCATGGACAGAACCAGCGAAAGCGCCGGAATGACGCGCCCGAACAGGTAGACAAACTTGTCCGTCGTCATCACGACGTTGCAGCAGGAAAACCACAGGATGGAGATAAAAAGCATCGAGGAGAGGACAACGCCGTAGACAATCGCCTCGACCGTGACCGGCCCTGTTTTCAGATAAAACAGAAAGGTCACGCCGTAGTGGTTGAACAGAGGGTTGATCAGCGCGACCAGAATCATTGCCGGAATAGAATAAAGAATATTAAATTTCAGCACCGGCCTCCAGCCGCGCAGGCGCCCCGCATAGCAGAGCGCCCCCGCAAAGGAGATGCCAAGCAGTACCGGATGGGTCATCAGAACCGTTGTCAGAAGCACCACCAGAAAATACACAAAATTTACGGCCGGATGGCAGGACGAAAAGGCATCCGCCCTGCGTTTCGCACAAAAACTGCGCCCCGCCCCCGGTCTGCCCTCCATATACGGACTGCCTTCCGGACCCGTGCTATGTTCTGCACCCGCGCTGCCGGCCGGGGCGGACTGTCCGGCTTTCTCAGTTGTCATAATACTGGTCTCCCACATCGCGGCCCAGGTCGCAGGTATAGCGCCACTGGATCACGTCGCCGTCGCTGATAGTGTATTTCGAGCAGCCGTAGTTCGGGAACCACCCGTTTACGCTGTACATCCAGCCGGAAAGCTCGCCGCAGTCAAATTCGTACAGCTGGTTGATGCCACGCACATAGTAGGAGCTGTAGACCGGCGTGTAGTCAGCCTCCATCTGGATGCCGGTGTCGCGGCAGATCCGGTACAGAAGGTCGTAGACCGTCTCGCCGGGGGTGTACTCCACCGTCGAGGCGTACAAAATATACCCATCCGCCGGAACAAAGGACGTCTTGGTGCTCTTCAGGTTATCCATGTTGTTCAGGATAGTCATACAGTCGATCGAGATGGTACAGGTATGCGCCGATCCGCTGTTTCCGCTGCCGGAACCGCCTGTCCCGTCCGTACCGTCTGTGCCGCCGCTGCCTTCCGTATTCTTCGCGGCGCCTGTGTTTCCGGCCGTCCCGGTGCCGCCCTGCGCAGCACTTCCCTGCGTGCTGCCGCCAGCGGCCGTCCTTTGTGATCCCTTTTCACTTCCGGCCGATCCCGAAGAGGAAGAAACCGAAGAGGAGCTGCTGTCCGCGGCCGCGGACTTCCCGCCGACCAGATAAAAGACGTCTCCCGTCTTTCGCACCTGGAATTCCAGCGTTGTCACCTTGCCGCCGTCTTTCTCCGTCTCCCCCACTGTGACATCCGTCACCTTTTCCGGGGAGCCGTCCGCCATGCCGACCAGGATCACCGTGTCCGCGTCCCACTTCTCCGTAAGCGTCAGGCGCAGGCGCGCCGGAGCGGCCAGGTTGGTCTTGGGCAGAGAGATCCCCAGCCCGACCGATGCGTGATCCGCCGCTTTCTTTACCTCCTCCGTTTTGTCCTGCGGGAAGCTGACTTTAAGATTCTGTTCCACAGGGTTCTGTATCCTGGCTCCGTCGTAAATCCACGTATAGAGGATTCCAGTCTCCTTGTCCATCGCGTAGAAGCTGTATTCTCCCTGCTTCCCCGCAATGGACTCCATCTGCTTCTGCGTTATCACGCCGTCCGCGGGCAACTCTGTCTCCCGCTCCAGTGTCTCCGCGCCGCCGGAAGAGGAAGAGACAACCTCCTCTGCCGTCTTCTGCGCGTCCCGGTCCATCCGCGTTACTTGACTGCTGTTTACGCCGCCGCATCCGGCCAGACAGGCCAGCAGCACAAACAGGGCGAGAAACGCGGCAAACCCCTTTCTGAGTTTCCTCCGCATGATCATCTGCCTCCCGGTACCAGACCGAAACCATCAGACCGAAACCGGCGCAGTACCCCGTAAGAGGCGCCACGCAGTCCGGCTTCCGTCTGATTTGAAATTCACCACAAAAGTTATCTGATGATGCCAGAAGTTTCAAAAAATAAATAATTATTGACATCATTTGGGGGCAAAAGACCTTTTGACCCCAACATATCTCGTTATGTAAAACTCTGTCCCACGCTACGGCCTGCGCTTTTTCCTGTAAGCCAGGTACAGGCACACACCGAGCACCGCCGCACCTGCCAGTATGCAGATGATATACGGCAGGAACGCGCCCGCATGGGAATTCACGCCCTGTTCGGCCCCATTTCCGGAAGCCGCGGCGGACTTGCCCGGATCGCCGGAGGTGCTGCCGACCGCCATCTCCGCGGAGGCCTCTCCGTCCTCATCCCCGGTCAGGTCCATATCCTTTCCGGTAAACTGCCAGCCGCTGTTCCCGGAGTTGTCCGAAGAAACGGACTCTGCGGGCTTGGCTGCGCCCGTGGAGCCGGCCGCCGTCTTTCCCGCCGTCTTTCCGGCTGCGCCGGACGCGGCCGCTGTGCCGCTGTAGACGCGAGCCCCCGAACCGCTTCCGCCGGAAGAGCCCCCGGAACTGCCGGAGCCGCTGCTGGTGTTTATTCCTCCTGCTGTCTTTCCGCTGGAGCTTCCGGTTCCGGACGTGCCGGTTTTGGTATTCTCCAGCCCCGTGCCTTTGCCGTCTCCCTGTCCTCCCGCCGTCAGAGTGACGTCGGACATATCATACAGGGAAGCCTTTCCGTCCAGCATCCGCTGATAGGCCACCAGCGAATAGAAGCCCTGGCCTGTCGCCAGCCCGTCCACCGATCCGGCGGCGGCGCCCCCGTTATTGGCCGCGCCGGGCTTTACATGCATAAAGCCACTGTTGTCGATGTGGTAGGAGATCATGTTCTCCACCGTCCAGCTGCCGCCCTTGATAAAGCGCGCGTCCGTCTTCGGGTCGATTCCCAGCGCCGTGAGAGCGGTAAGCACCTGTGCGACAGATTCCGAGGTCTCCACGCCCATGGTGCCGTAGCCGCCGTCCGAGAGCTGCATTTTCCCCAGTCGGTCCAGTGCCCTGTCGATGGCCGCAGTTACCTTCTCTCTTCCCTCTTTCTGATAGTAGGGTGCAAGCGCCTGCAGCGTCATGGCCGTAATATCCGTGTCCGCCGAGGTGCCGGAGAGCGCCCAGCCGCCGTCCGAAAGCTGTCGGTCCAGAAGATACTGCACCAGCACATCCTCCGTGGTCTGCGTGCCGACCCCGCTCACCTTCGGGATGCTGTAGGCCGGGTTGGACTTGAGCGCGATCAGCGCCCAGATCGGGCCGTTCAGCCCCTGGCTCTTTACCTTGTCAAAATCCGCAAGATTCTGCAGCAGGTTGTAGCCCGCCACATTCTGCGCGTCCTTCCCGATAGCCGTCAGCACCAGGATTGTCTTGGAGTACTCCGACATCTTCGTGTCCGAGAGCACGCCGTTCTTCTCCTTCAGGTAGTTGGCCAGATGGTTATAGTAGGTGGAAAAATAGCTGTCCGAAAGATTCCTTCCGTAGCGGGCGGAGGCAAGCACATACCACTCGCTTCCGACCGTCGGGCTGGTATCGACGGACTGCACGTAGGCGTCCGTTTCCTTCAGGATCGTGCCGACCGATTTCGAGAGGGCGTTCGCCCCGGTGCGCACCGTAACCTTGCAGGATGCGTAGAGGGAGCTGTCTCCCTTTACGCGCACCGTGATGGTGGCGGTTCCTTTTTTTACACCCTTTACCACGCCGCTGCTGCTGACCGTCGCCACATCTTCCGAAGAGCTGCTCCACACGTAGGAGGGCCGCTCCGTCGTCTCTGTCGGCACCAGTCTGGGCGTCAGCTGCAGGGACTCTCCTTTAAGCAGGGACGCCGTTGTCTGCAGCGTCAGTCCGGTAAGCGGCACCACATGCCCGGCAACCGCATAGGTTCCCGGCACATCCGTCCGGACCGTTACGATACCGGCCGCGGCGTTAAACTGCGCCTGCAGTTTTTTAACTGTTGTCTTTCCCGCGCCTGAGGATGCGTCCTGCACCAGATACAGCGCCGGATCCGACAGGTCGGAAAGGCCGCCGACCGAGAAGGTCAGCGTCTCCGGCTGATCCGGAACCGCCTCTGATCCGCTGCGCAGATCCTTCCAGCTGATCTTCCATGCCGCTGCGGCATCATCCGCCGTGGCGTCCTTTTTCCGCACCGCCTTGCTGACCGCTGTCAGGGACGAGAGCCGCGAGGCTTCCAGCTTCAAGTACCAGTCCGACCCGCTCTGCGTTACCTTTCCGGATGTGGAAATGCCGCCGGCGATATACGCCTGCGCCGCCGGGCGCTTCTGCTGGACGGAATCCGACACCGTCAGCAGGCCGCCGCAGAGGTTCAGCGCGTTTTCCGCCGCCAGGTAGTCCTGTACGGTCTGCGCCTGAAGATTAAAGGCCGCCCCGGTGTCCAGTGCGTTGACCGCGGCCTCCACCTGCGCCGTCAGGTTGGCAAGGGCTGTGTTCAGTCTCTGTATAAGCGCGCCGTCCAGCTGGCTCTTCTGCCCGTCGTCCAGGTTCTGGTATGCCTCCGCCGCGGCCGCCACCGCAGCCGCCTGGGAAAGACCCCCGTCCGGATCCACCCCGGCAAGCGCCTGCTGCGCCGCGGCCAGCTGCTTCTGCAGCTCCTCGATTCTGCCGGATGCCTGCGTCAGCTTCCGCAGCAGGCTGGCGTCCATCAGTCCCTTCTCCGTGGTGGAGAGCGCCTGATACGCTGCCTGGGCGGCGTCCACCGCCGTCTGGTCCGCCAGCATCAGGGCAGACAGGGACGGCAGGGCTTCGATCTGTGCCTCCACAGCCAGTACGCCAGCGTAGGTTTTCTCCAGCTGCGTCATCTGCTCCGTGCAGCGTTTCAGCCGGCGCTCCAGGGCGTCCGCATCCTTCAGGTAGCCGCGCGCCGTATCGCTCAAGCTGTCCCACGCTGTCTGCGCGGCGTGTACCGCGTCCGCGTCACTGATTTTCAGATCTCCTGCCTTCGGAAGTACCTCGATCTGCGCCTGCACCTGCTCCGCCACTTCCTTGGCGTCCCCGACCGTTACGGTGCAGGCCGCCTGGATGCCGGAGCCCTGCTGAACCGCCGTAATCTTCGCGGTGCCCTTTGCCACCGATGTGACAAGTCCGTTCTGGTCTACCTTTGCCACCGACTCCCGGTCGCTGCTCCAGGTCAGACGCAGCGCCTCCGTGGCGTTGGCAGGCGAACCCGTTACCGAGAGCTGCGCCGTCTGGTCCGCCTCCAGAAAAACGGAGGCCGTGTTCATCGTGATGCTCTGGTACGGCCTGTCTACCACATGCACGGTACACTGGCCGGCAAGGCCGCTCTGCGTCTTCGCCGAAATCTGCACGTCGCCCCGTGCGTGGGGCGTCACATTTCCCTTCTGGTCAACCGTGGCAATGCTGCTGTCGGAGCTCTCCCAGGTCAGCTCCGAAAAATCCGCGTTCTCCGGGCTGACGGTGGCCGTCAGCTTTTCGGACTCCCCGTTTACATAGAGCGTCAGCTCCGATACGGAAAGCGTCACCAGCTCCGGCCAGACCATGGCGCGCTCCGGCAGAGCCTTCAGCGCCGCGTCCACCTGGGACTGCGTGGCGTCCAGCTGCTGTGCGACGGCGCAGGCCGCCTGATAGGCGCTCTGCTTTGCCTCTGTGTCCAGCCACTGGGACGGGTTCTGGTTAATATAGGCCAGCCTGGTCAGCAGCGCCGACTTGTCCGCGCGGACATAGTCCGGCGTGCCTCCGTAGACCTCCCCGGAAATGTCCTCGCCCGTGCCGTACAGCGTAAACTGCAGACGGACGACATCTCCGGAACTGACCTTGTAGTAGCCGATTCCGACGCCCGGAATCGTATTGTTTACCGAATAGATCCAGCCGGAGGTGTTGGTTCCGGCCGCGTCGTTCCCATAGGAAAACTCCCGCAGGTGCGGGGCATCCTTATTGGCCAGGTCGGACGGGATGGTAATGCCCGCCTTTGCCGCCATCTTTCTTGTGCTCTCCGGGAGCACCAGCGTACCGTCCGGATCCGCGTTCTGAATTCCGGACAGGTAGGCGCCGTAGGACGCCGTCTCCTTGATCTCCAGCGGATAGCCCCTGGCCGGCAGGTAATCCTGCAGCACCTGCGCCACCGTCTCCCCCTCCGTCACCGGGACGATGTCCGGCTCCGTAATCCAGCCGCGCCCGATGGCAAACTTCTCCACCGAGAGCACAACATAGGAGGAGGCAGCGGCCTCCTGCGCCTGTACCGGCGCAGGAGATACCCCTGCCAGAAGCCCCGCTGTCAGGAGGACGGCAAGCAGCATGGTCAGCAGCCTTTTTCCGATTGTGATTCTCTTCTTCATCGAATCAATCCTCCTGATTTTCTTACTGCAGCTCTTTTTTCTTTTTCCGCGCAAGCGCGAACACCGCGGCGCCCAGCAGCACCATGGCCAGCGCCGCCGCAGTCTCCTGCGGAATCGGATCTCCCGTCTGGGGCACGCCGGACGCGCCGCCCGCCGTCGCGTTCAGAGCCGCTGTCGTACCGGAAGCCGTCTTGCCCGCCGTGCCGTTTGCCGTCTTTGCGGCATTTCCCGTGTTGCCGGTGTTTCCGCTTCCGGAAGAAGCCGGCGTTCCGGCATTTCCTCCGGATCCGTTCTGGCCGCTGCCCTGGCCGTTCAGATTTTCATTATTGTTTTTGTTGTCGTCTTCCTCTTCCTGATTGTCCGCCGCCGCGGCGTTCTTCAGGCCAAGCATGTAGCTTCCCATCTGATCTGCCGAGAAGCTGACCAGGGAGCTGTTGACGGAGGTATTCACCCATGCCGGATCCGTCGTGCCGGACGTGCTGACTGCCGCGCGCATCAGTCCGTGCGTCCGCTGCGTGGCTGTCGGAAGCAGTGCCAGGTAGACGGTTCTTCCCGTCAGATCCTGTCCCGCGTCAAGTGTAAAGGGCAGGGCCGTGTCCGGCGTCCAGCTCTCTTCCGTGCCGTCCGCGAGGATGCGCTTTGCGGTAAGCGTGAAGGCCTTCAGTGCCTCCGCGTCTTTGCCCTTCATGGCATTCTGCAGGGTTCCGTAGCTGTCATTGCTCTGCGCCAGAGGCTCAACGGTGAGCATCACATCCCAGGGCAGGGCCGAGCCTTCCGCCAGCTGCGGCAGGCCGTTCTTCTCCGCCTTGGTCTGGAGCGCCTTCTGTTTGGCAGCCTGAATCTGCTGCTCCGCGTCCGCGCTGGCCTCCATAAATTCTCTCGCCCCGTCTGTCAGAAGCGCCTTTACCGTCGGCGTGCTCTCCGCGGCGTTGTATGCTTCCTCCGCCGTCTTGAGCGCCGCCACGGTGCTGTCCGCCGTCTGGCTCTCATTCAGCGCGTTCTGAGCCGCCTCGATTTTCTCCTGCAGGGCATCCGCCGCCGTCTTATCCGCGTCAAAGGCATTGATTGCGTTCTGCAGTGCGGTCACACGGTCTGCGTACGCCAGATTTGCGCGCGCCTGATCGTTCAATGCCTTTACCTTTTCTTCCGCCGCCTGAAGAGACTTCTCTGCGGCGTCCCGCTCCTCCTGGCTGGTCACGGTCTGGGGAAGCTTCTCCAGCTCCGCGTCCACTTCCGCGGCGTCCGCGAGATCCTTGGTCAGCTGATCCGCCTGCTTCTGCACTTCGGCCATTTTGTCCTTCAGAGTAAACGCGTTTTCGGTGCCCTCGTTGTAGGTGATGCTGTCCAGATAGGTCTTCGCCGCATCATTGCTGTTGTACTTGTCGATCAGCTCGTTTGCCTCCGCCAGATTTTCCCTGGTCAGCGGCGTCTCCAGCGCACCGATTTTATCCACCAGCGGCTGAAGCACATCTTGTACATATTCATCGTAGACGCCGGCAGCCTTAAAGAGTTCCTGCAGCTTTGTATTCAGCTCCGGATGCTCGTTGGCAAAAATCTGTCTGTCGTCGTCCGCCATCGCGTCGTAGAGATTCTGCGCGTAGGCGATCTCCTTCAGCGTCTGCGAGGTAACCTGCACATCCGATCCGTCCTCTTCCTTGCCGGTCAGCGCCGAGGCATCCGGCAGGGCTTCCGCCTGTGCCTGCAGGTTCCGGCTGCGCAGATCCGCGATGCTGTCCTGCAGCTTCTTCAGCTTGTCTGCGTTGGTCACACGGCTGCGCAGGATGTCTGTCGCCAGGGCGTTGTACATTCCTGCCGCATTGGTGACGGCCGTCTCGTACTGCTCATAGTTGTCCACCGTCAGCGCCGCCGGATCCGGCAGGGCATCAACGGCATTTACAACCGCCACCACCTGCTGGGCATCCGACTGCTGCTGCGCAATGGCAGCCACAAGCGCCTGGAGCTTGGAGAATCTCTCATCTCCCACAAGCGCCTGCTGCGCCTGCGTAAGCGCCTGGAACTGCGCCTGCGCCTTCGCCACTTCATCCTGATTGTCCAGCGTTACATCCGCCGCAGCCGGCAGGGCGTCAATCGCCTGTACCACAGACGAAATAGCCGTCAGGTCGCGAAGCCGCTCTTCCGCCTGGATCAGTCTGGACGCCGTTGTAATCTTTGCCTTCTGCGTGCGGCTTAGCAGGTCATAGGCTTTCCGCGCCGCCTTTACCGTGTCCGCGTCTGCCGCCGTCAGCTGATCCGTCTCCGGAATTGCCGCAATGGCAGTGAGTGCCTTGTAAATCGCATCCGCATCCTGCAGAACGCTGTACTTCTGCTGCACGATTTCCTTTTCACGCATCGGCTCGTCCAGCTTGCCATAGGCTTCCTGCGCTGCCGCGATCGCATCCCCGCTGTCCGCGGTGACCTCTCCGATGGCGTCCACCTTGCCCGCAAAGGCGCGGTAGCTCTCCGCCTCCGTCAGATTGGAAGCATTTTTGACATAGCTTTGCAGTCTCTTCTGCAGTGTCTCGTCATCGCTGCCCAGGGCGTCATAGGCTTCTCTGGCCTCTTTCACCTGGTCGTCGGTTACGCTGGCCAGATCCTGAAGCTTATCGAGCTTTTCGATCACTGCATCCACCTGATCCGACTGCTCCATGGTGCAGATGCGCACATCCGGCTTTCCGACAACTGTCGGATCCAGCGCCGCCATCGCCTCATAGAGATTGTAGTACTGCTGCCCGATTCCGTAGGGACTTGCCGCTCCGGTATAGGCAGTCTTCGCCGCTTCATAAGCTTTATTCAGCGCTGCCAGCTTGTCCGCGTCCGCGGTTTTGGCATCCTCTCCGCCCAGATAAGCGGACACAGAGGTGAGCAGCGTATTGTATTTGGTCAGGGTCAATCCGTAGCGCTTCCAGACGTTGTCGCCGTTCAGCGTATCGCCCAGACCAATGATCATGTCCTTCATGTAGTTGTTTGGTACGGAGCCGCTTCTGTTATATGCGTAGCTTCCGTCCGCATTGACATACTGCCAGAGCGACTTCAGCGGAGAAGCGGTGTCTGATACAGAGAAGATATTCTCCGGATCCACGCCTGCCCCGGCCAGACCCTCCAGCACGCAGCCGTGGGAGATTGTATTGGCTTCCGGATACCAGCTGTTGTAGAACATGCCGGCCTCCGGACCGCTGGTAAGAAGAGCCGGACGGAAACTCTCAACGATTTTTGCCAGTTCCTCCTTAGAAACCATGTCTCCGATTGCGCTCAGGCACCATCCGCGGATATCCAGATCCACAGAAGCGCTCTTAGCCATTCCTTTAACCGTTGTCTTGCACTGTTCCGGAATCTCCGCTCCTGCTGCCTTTAATGCCATCAGAGACCAGACCGGCTGTGCGTATGGTCCGTCCCAGTTTGCCTGCAGATATGTGACAAGGTTGTTCCCGGACGGATCGGTATAATTCCAGGGGTTCTCCCCGATCATGCAGAGGTAGAGGATCACCTTGGCGTAATCGGAAGGCTGGCTCCACTCCGAAAGCTTTGCATTTTTGTCGTTCGGATCAGAGACAACCATGCCGTCCAGATCATTTTTCCCGTCTCCCGGTTTATCCGTGGCGGCGACCTCAAACACCGGCCAGACATCGCCTGTCAGGTCTTTCTTCAGCTTCATGGAACTCAGGTTGCTGTACGTCCGGTCATACCAGTTGCCAAGCAGCGCTTCCGCCTGCTTCCTGGTCTCGTCCGATACCGTAAAGTACGGGTATGTTCCGTCCTGCTTCTGATGCACCAAATAGTAATCCTTACTTGTAATGGTGTCCTCGGCCGTGACATGAATCCTGGTAATATTGCCGGGTTTCACGGTAATGCTTCCGTCCTGCACCGTCTTTCCGTCCACGGTAAAGGTCGCGCCGTCCGATACCTGGAAATCCGACAGTGTAACATCTCCGTCATCGGCATCCAGCTTCATGATAAAGGAGTCCTCTCCGTTTCCAAGCCCTTCCTCCAGATTGTCTACCGTTGCTCCCTTGATATTGACAGACTTCAGCTGCGCCTCACTGGATTTATACAAAAGGTAAATTTTGTAATCCTTTTTCGTCACTCCGTCAGGTGCGGTAACATGAACAGTAAAATACTGCCTGCCCTGGTCATCTTTCTGCACCACATTTTTTTCTATGTCTTCTCCAAACAGTCGGCTGTTTGCGTATTTTATGAAAAAATAGTTCCCACAGACATACTTGCTCTCGTCCAGTCCTTCCACCGTCACCTGGCTGCCGGCACTGTTCGGGATAATTCCGCAAAGCATAGCGGTTGTTGTCGTAGATTTTGGCAGAACAATTTCCGCTGAATTATCGCCCAACTGATATGGGTACACAGTCATTTCGTCTGTCGCATCCCGTCCGTAATTGATCGGGTCCAACGCTTTAATAGAAGCATCTGAGCTTGCCTGCGCCGATTCAGCATCCGCTCCATCCCAGTGAATCAGATAAGTAGCAACCGTGCAGTTAGTATCATCTCTGATTGGCTTGCTTTCAAGAGGATTGGAAAAATCTGGAAAAGGAAAATATATCGAAAACCTTTTTTTTGAACCAAGGTAGCCACCTTTTCCACGTATAAAAAACAGATTGATTTCATTCCAGCCCTTCTTTAAAGTCACCGTTTCGCTGACATTATTCTGAGACTGTCTAGAATCTACATCAAAGCGCTGGGGCGCTCCGCCGTTTACCGAAATATAGTTGCATCCGATACTGATCCACTGTCCGTATTGTGTCGCTTTGATCACCGGCTCAAGATCATCTTGCGTGCGCAGCACGTTGAATGCCAGCTTTCCTGAACAATCCGATGGACTTAAATATAATACCTTGCTGTTCAGATCTCCTTTTGCAATAGACATGTTGTCGCTGAGTATTTCATTGCTCTCCATGTCTTTCACATTGATCCTGTTAACATTTCCCCAAAATTGAGAATCAAAAGTATCGGCAGCTACCAAAAGCCGATAGGTCGTCTGAACACCGTCCGTATCGACAAGAAAATCGAAATATGCACTTCCGTTTATAAGCGTAGAACGAACGATATTAGAAGACGGTTTTGCAAAAAGAACCGTACACAGGCCATTATCTCCATAGGTAATAGTGGCTGCCTTGTCATAGTCCACATTCATAGAATCGTAGGTGCTTTTAATTGAAACGATCTTGGAAGTATCGCTTGGAAGCTGTACCTGAATTTCCAGATTAAAATTGAGAGTCCATATACCTTTATTGATTGTATATAAATTTGATTTCTTATCTAACAGCGTAGACGAAGCATCGGATATGGTAAAACTGACATCATGCTTAGTCGTATCCGCATACGCTTTTTGTGGGAAAAAGGCCAGTATTCCGAGTAATAAAAACAGTAAAATTAAGAAGCCTGTGATACCTGTTTTTTTATGTTTTTCTTGCATATTATTAATTCCTATTAAAAACCCCCTTTGCTTTTGAAACAAAGGGGGTTGACTTAGATTGTCAGTATCCGTTGTCCTTTATTCTGGATAAATGCAGGCGGCTTTTTCAGCTCTTGCTATATTTATATCCGCCATAGGTTAATTTGATGTTTGCTGATGTTCCGGTAACTGTATTTGAATCCAGATAGTTGTAACTATTGTATTTTGTTGAAGTGACAAAGCCGTTATTGCTGTATGATCCGTCATAGGTCCAGCCGGCACCAAGATAGTAATTAGCGGTATTGTGCGTGCTGTCTGTAGCATAAGTCACATCCTGATAAGTAATACTGTCCAATGCTTTATGTGTTTTTGAAGTATCATAAAAATCCGTTACGGTCTTAAACACATAATCCGATTCGGAAATATTTAACTGACTCAGTGCCTTGACAACCGTATCATACAGCGTTGCATCAGTTGTAGTAACAACAGTTGTACTAATTGAATCTACCTTATCATTGTCATAATTATCACCGTCGAATGTAACATCGTTAAACTCAAAGCTAACTGTTACAGACGCCGGTGTACTATTGGCTGTAGCAGTGTCGTCCGCCAGTACAGGCACAGCCATTCCCAGCACCATGACCAGGGACAATACAAGTGTCAAAAGTTTCTTTTTAAGCTGCTTCATAGTTTTTCCCTCCTTTTTTATGCATAAAGTTTTTATGAAGCTTCTGTACGCCTTGGCAGGACTCTCGCCCTGTTACTGCTTTTCCGGACACAAAAAAGCGGGCACACCAATCATCTCTGACCGGTATACCCGTATTTGTATACTCTGTTTTGGACGCACGCCCGCCGCGTAACATCCAACTAGAAATGTAAGTCTTCTGACTAGCGATAGGAGGAGAATTTCTCTCCCCTACGCGTTCCTCCTCCCTTCCCATGAGTTCTCTCACAGTGGTAGCCTTTCGGCTCACAGTTTCCTGCTTCGGGGAACGCTCTCGCGCACAGCGTCGGCGACGTCAGAAACGGAAAGCTTCCCTTTGTTATTTAAGCTTTCACGGTTCCTTCTTCCATCTACGCGGCTTCCTGTCTCTGCGAACGTCTGCGGGAGCCGCGACACTTCTATTGAATTGTGATGTCTCTGTACAGATGTTTGTGTCTTTTATGTGTCTATTGTAGCACAATTCTGTGAATTTGTCGTTGTCCAAAACGGCTGACTTTTATCCGTTTTCGGGGAGCAGGGGCAGGTAGATCATCGCCTTGCTCTCGTGATACCGCTCGAAGGTAAAGCCCCACTTGTCCGTCTCGGCGTGGTGCTCCGGCACCCACTCCCAGAAGATGTAGCGGCAGAGATGCCGGATATCCTCCGCCATCTCCGGCTGCCTGCCGGGCGCCTTTACCCGGCGGCGCACCTGAAAGACCGCGTAGCGCTGTTTTGGAATGTGCACCGCAATCAGTCCTTCCGGAAGAGGTCCTGCGGCGCGCCCCGGCTGCACCACCGGGCCGACAAGATAGACGATCTCCGGCAGTTCCTCCGGGTGATACCACATGGCAATCACGTCGCGCTGATACGCGCCGATCTGCTGTTTTTCTTCTTCGCTGAATTCCGGGA
The DNA here is from genome assembly GCF_052119185.1 of Bilifractor sp. LCP19S3_H10. Taxonomy (NCBI): domain Bacteria; kingdom Bacillati; phylum Bacillota; class Clostridia; order Lachnospirales; family Lachnospiraceae; genus Bilifractor; species Bilifractor sp. LCP19S3_H10. Next base: position 24,970 of record NZ_JBQKFT010000006.1, on the reverse strand, counting down.
GGGAATGGTCAATCCACCACGCCGCGCGGTCCAGGCGCTCCGACGCCTCCGCGCCGCCGATCTCCACCGGCCTGCCGACCATGTACAGCTCCGGGATCTCCGCAATGCTGACCAGCACCTGTTCCCTGTCGTATTCCGGGCATGGGAATGTCTGGCCGGCAAAGTCCCCTTCCGTCAGCGCCTGCTTCATGGAGCAGCCGAACTCCTTCCGAAAGGCCTTGGACATGGACGCGACGCCGGAGAACTGGTATTTGTGCGCCGCATCCTCTGCTGTGCTCCCGTCCCGGAGCTCCCGCACTGCCCGGGTCAGCCGCCGCCTGCGCACATACGCGGCCAGGCTGATGCCGTAGTCCACCGAAAAACGGTGCCGGAAGTGGTCGGGAGAAAAACCGAACTGCCGGGCAATCTGCCCGGTGTCCGCGTCCGTATCAAGAATTGAGTCAATATACTGTAAAACGCTGTCCTGTGTCGGATCTTTCCTCATAAGTATCCCCTGTCTCCGCAATCTGTTTCCGCTTTCCGCCGCATTTCGCCCTGTTGCTTCCAAATGACCGCAGCCGGCCGCTCCGGCGCCGGTCATCCTCCGGTTATTTTAAGTCTATTCCGTCCCTTTACGCAAGCAGCCCGTTTTTCCTGCTTTCTTTGCCGGAACAGCCTTCTTCTTGACCGGCAGTGCAGGCATCTTCGGGCGCTCAGGCCTCCCCGGTCAGCGTCACCTCTGTCATGGGATGGTGCACCGCCTCCAGAAATTTTCCGAAAACCTCTTCCGTCCGGAGCTTCAGGCTGGATGTATTGATGCAGGGATGGGCACCGATAAATTCCCCTTTCAGCACATCCCTGTCCACCAGCAGCCGGACACGGTTGTCCCTGTCATTCATCAGTCCCATAATAGAGGCCGAGCCGGGATGGCAGTCCAGCATCTCCTCCATTTCCTCCGGCGATCCGAAGGATAGCCGCGCGGAGCCGATCTGCCCGGACAGCTCCTTTGTCTTAAACACTTTGTCTCCCGGCATCATCAGCAGATAGAAGTCTGTGTGCTGACGGTTCGTCAGAAACAGGTTCTTACAGACGGTGGCTCCCAGCACCTCATCAATATCCCGGCAGGCTTCCATGGTATACGCCTGGGCGTCCGGATGATCCGTGTGCCAGTATTCCATGTGAAGGCTGTCCAGCAGATCATAGACCCTGATTTCCTTTTCGAGCCTTCCCTCCATGGATGTCGGCCTTCCTTTTTCCAGTATATATCTGCTCATTTCTCTCCTGCTGCTCCTTTCCTAATGCGTACGGCAGATTTCCATTTCCGACTGTTCCCCGGAACCGTCTCCATGCCAAATATCCGTCACGGTCTGATCCGGCCTGGTCCTGGCAGCCCCGGAAACCGTCTCCACATCAAATTTCCGTCACGGTCTGATCCGGCCTGGCCTTGGAAGCTCCGGAAACCGTCTCTGCCAGTATAGCACAGGCAGAATAAATTGCCACCTGATCGCTGTTAGGCTGGACTCATATCCGATTCCTGTGATAAGATACAGAGAATCCGGAGCGGCAGGAACAGGCTGCGCCGGATTCTTTCTATCTGAAAAATATCGGTGGAAACAAAGATACCGCACGGGAACAGTAAAGACCGAATAGGAATCCGGCGGAAAATCTGAAAGAGGGTTCTTTCTATGGGAAATTTCTTGATAAAATGATTAAAAACAGCTCTGATGTGCAGGATGTCCGCGTGCGCGCCGCCTACGGAACCGCCGCCGGCATTGTGGGAATCGGCACAAACCTGGTTCTGTTCGCGGTCAAACTTGTCATCGGCATCCTGCTCTCTCCCATGGCGGTAACGGCGGACGCCGTAAACAACCTTTCCGACGCGGTTTCCTCCGGCATCAGCTTCTTCCGCGAGTCTTTTCAGAACATCCTTCACCCGAAAAATCTGGGTTTTTCCGCGGTGCTGATGGTGCTGCTGGTCATTGCCGTGCTGGCAAAGCTGTGGCTGTATTTTTTCTACAACGCAATCGGCAAAAAAATTTCCTCCACCGTTCTCCATGCCACGGCGATGGACTCTCTGTTTGACTGCCTGACGACATCCATCACCATTTTTTCTGTCGCGGCGGAGCAGCTGCTCGGCATCCCCGCCGGCCACCGGCACATCCTTCCCAAGCTCCTGGGTATAAAAACGATCCAGCCCGCTGCCGGAAAGGATAATCCGGTTCTTGACAAGCAGATCCCTGCCGCTTAAATAGTAGACCTGCTTACTCATCATCTGGTCCATCAGCTTCTCCCCCAGACGAACCTCGCTCCGTATCAGGCGGTAGAAGGGCAGAGAACTGTCCACAAAGGTGTCCGTGGCAAAGGAGATCGCGCTTTTGGTTCCCAGCTGCAGCGTCTCGTGCTTCTCCACCTTATCCACCAGATCAGTCATATCCTTCCACTGAAACAGAACAGCTGCCATATGCTTGCAGACACGCCCATTCCTGGCAGGTTCACAGTTGCACCTTCCGGCCAGTTTTTCATCCCTGTACCAGACAGTCACCTGGTAATTTCTTCCGTCTGCAACCCTGGCAATGGCCGAATCATCTGTCCGGCTGAACCCCAGAACCCTTTTCTTCTTATAAAGATCCAGCCTCTTTTTTAGAATAACCTCTGAAAAAAATCTCTCCAGCCCATATCACTCCTTCAAATAGCCGGACAACAGCCTGGCATTCTGCTTCACAGCCGGGCGCCCACATAGCAAACTGCATTCTCCGCCGACGCTCTCATTTTCACCCAGAGTATTCTAACATATTTTCCCAAGACACAAAAGAAGGCAGGAAGAAGAGCAAAGAAAGACCTTAACTTTCACAAAAAATTAACGCTCAAATCACAATCGGACATTATTCCTCGTCCGGATCGGATTTCCCGACGAGGAATATTAAGATTTCGTCATAGGATCTCGGGCTAGTCTTGTAATTCGGATGTGATGTCAGATCGCGAACCGGGATTGGAGAACTTCTGCTACTGCGTCGCTGTCATAGCGGCCGGCTACGTAGTCGGCCGATTTTCTGCATCGCTCGGTGCCGTTTTCCATGGCAATTCCGGTACCTGCGGAGGTCAGAAGGTCGATATCGTTGTCTGCATCTCCGAAGGCGACGATATCTTCCTTTCGTATTTTTAACTGAGAAGACAGGAATCGAAGCGCTGCTCCCTTACCCGCCTCAGGGGAGGAATTTTCAATGCGGTTTGATACGGAAGAGGTGGTATAGATATTCCTGAGCGTGCTGTGGATTTTATTGCGCAGCTGCTCGCAGAGCGCATCGTCACCGATGACAAGATCAAGTCCGTCAAGCTCCTTTCTGTGCTGAAAGATAAAGCCGCGGATATCATCCTTCATGACACGGGTTGTCCGCACATAATTGACATATGCTGAGGACGCTCCGAAGTTTCCGGGTTCATTGATGTAGGCGGTACAGGCATAGGCGACGCCGTTAATAAAGGTCTCATAAGAAAGTGGAAAACGGTCTGAAGGATATGCCGCGGTGAGCTCCAGCAGGTCGAGTACAGCCTTCTCTGACAGGGGACGGTGGTAAATTCGCTTCGAAGACAACAGTCGGCCGCGGAAACTGTCAGAATAGTTCTGGGGATTGCGGGCCAGAATACTTTGAAAGTCAGAATACGACTTTGTGTAAAAATTCTTCCGTCTATCTGGCTGGAAGCCGGGGAGTATCCGGGCGGGAGCTGAGGAAACATCAGATGAGGCATCTGCACCAGAAGAGGCATCTGTACCGGATGAAGTATCTGCGCCGGATGAGGCATCTGCACCAGATGAGGCATCTGCATCAGAAGGAATCCGGTAGATTGCTGCTCCGTTCGAGGTGATGGCATAGCGCACTCCGGGAATCCCGAAAACTGTCTCCGGAAGGGAGGTCAATACTCTCCCGCTTGCGATGACGACCTCGATGCCCGATGCTGCAGCCCGGGTCAGGGCCATACGATTGCGTGCGCTGACAGTCCGGGAATCCAGAAGCAGTGTGCCGTCGAGATCAGAAGCGATCATTTTAATCATAAAGAAGGAATCCTTTCTGTTTGAGATCATAATAATAAAGCCGGAAGTCGGCGGGCGGCACTGATCCCGGAATCCTGCAGGAACAGCCGGTACAGACGCAGAGGGTGCGGGAACTGTCAGTGCGGGGATAGAGAAACGCACAGTCAAGCTCCGGATTCAGGTAGAAAAATGGGTGATCGGGATCACGGCTGGCATATGTTGTTCCGGTATTAACCGCAAAGGAGGAAAAGGTGCCATCAATCCCGGTGCCTGTATATTTGACGTAGGCTTCTTTTGCGGTCCATATCTGAAAAAATCGACGGATGGTTTCTTCGTCTGTCTGTGCAGAGAGAATGAAGGAACTTTCTGAAACGTGAAAATACCGGGACGCAAGCCGCCGGCAGCGTGCGGCGTCATCCGTCGGGCAGGATTGTCTTCGTATACGGTTTTCCTGGAGATCAATGCCGATTCGCTGATCCGAGACAGCAACAATCCAGCAGGAACCACTGTCCGTTATAGATATTTCCGGAACAGACGGGTCCTCTTCCGATGTTTTTCCGTTTTGAACCAGATATGGGCGGCCCCTGTTCGTCCTGCAAATTTTAATAGATGCGGTCAGGCTGCCCTGAGAGTCGTGTGTAAAAGAACGGACAGCAGCCCGGATACGATCTTCTCTCTGAATGGGGCAATTGTTGTCGAATATATACAGACGAATGGTCATAGAATGTCTCCTGTATGCGCTTTCGAAGAGCTGATGAGACTACGATACTGTATAAAGCCAGCTGCTCCGTTGCTTCGCAACTCTCGCAGCTGCCACATGTGACCGACTTCGTCGGTCTGTCGCGGCGTTCGCCCCACCGCTTCACACTTTGTGTGAGCGGGTGTGGCTCACTGCCCGCGTATATTCGCATTCTCGCGGTGTTTCACACCGCTCCATGCTCATACATGTTAGCGTCGTTCAAGCATGCAGTTTTCTGTGCATGCTTCGCATGCCCAAAAACTGCCCGCTTGACGACGGCTTTATACAGTACATTGTAGCATTTTTTTTGACAAAAGGTTAACATGCGGGGAAAAGTATGTTACAGTAATTCTGCGCTATATTTGGATTGACCAAAACAGCAGCAAGGAGGAAAAAAATGAATACAGCAGCAGTAACAAAGGATTCTGTAAACAAACCAAGGAGCAGGGTTCAGCGTATGACCATGCTTGCGATCCTGGCGGCGATTGTAATCATCCTGCAGGCGGCAGTAAGCATACCGCTCGGGCCATTCACCATCACGTTGACACTGGTTCCGATTATTATCGGAGCGATTCTTGATGGCCCGGCAGGCGGAGCGTTTCTGGGAGCAGTATTCGGGGTCGTGGTATCGATTCAGGTTATTACCGGAGCGGCAGGCGCTTTTTCGACAATGATGCTTGAGTACCAGCCGGTGGCTACGATTCTCGTCTGCATCCTGAAGGGAACCTTTGCCGGTCTGGTGAGCGGACTGTTTTTCCGTCTGTTCTCCAGAATCAATTTCTACGCAGGAGTTGTCCTGGCGGCGATTATCGCGCCGATCATAAATACGGGAATTTTCAGTGTCACCGCGCTTACGATTTTCCGCGGACTCATTGCAGGTGCGCTCGGAACAGACCAGAATCTGCTCGGCGTTTTTCTGACAACCTTTATCGGACTAAACTTCGTAGTTGAGTTCATAATCAATGTCGCACTCACCCCGGTAATCATCCGCATTCTCCGGATTGTGAAGAAAGACAGAAGCTGAGCGTAAACGGGGGAATACAAATGATTCTCGCAATCGACATCGGAAATACACATATGGTTCTCGGCTGTATCCGTGAGTCGGATAATAAAGTGATTCGTCACATTCAGATGAGTACCAACAAAATCGAGACCTACCATGAATATGCCGCCGAAATCAGCAGAATACTTGCTCTGGAGAAGATAGACCCGAAGGAATTCCGGGGGTGTCTGATTTCATCGGTTGTACCGTCTGTCACCCATGTGGTGGCTGAGGCAGTAAGGCTTCTGACCGGTGAGAATGCACGAATCCTCGGAGAAGGCGTCGAGGTCGGTCTGGAACTTGATATGAACGGAATTCCCGCGTCGGCAATTGCTGGGGATCTGCTGGCAACCGCTGTCGCCGCAAAGGCGGAATATCCGATGCCGGCCTTGATCATCGATATGGGAACGGCGACTACGATGACCGCTCTTTCGTCCAGGGGAGTTTATCTGGGAGGCTGCATACTTCCAGGGCCGGGAACTGCTCTGAAGGGCTTGATTGCGGATACTTCTCTTCTGCCCGCCGTTGATTTTATAGCGCCGGACCGGGCAATAGCAAAAGATACTGTGAACGCGATCCGCAGCGGTATCGTCTACGGCTCTGCCGGACAGATAGACGGTCTTCTGGACCGGTTCACGAAAGAACTTTCTGATATTGAGGGAAGAGAGGTTTCACCTACATGTCTTGCCACTGGCGGTATGGGACGGCTGATCGCGCCGTTCTGCCGTCATTCGATCATTGTAGACAATGAACTGCTTCTGAAAGGACTGGGAATTATCTGGAAACTGAATCAGAAGTAAACGAAAAATCCCGATGAACTGAATCAGAACGAAACGAAAAATTGAATCAGAACGGAGAATTCCGATGAATGGTTAGAATATCGGGGAAAAGATAGAGCCGGGAAAGGCGGCACCGTGGAGGTGCCGCTTTTCCCGGCTTTGTAGTCCTTATCGGGATGTAATCGTCTGCGCTAACAACCTGTAAATAATCTGCACGATCAGGCTGTAACCGTCTGCGCACTGTCATATGGCGATGGCAGCGTTTGCAGGCGTTTTTTTACATCCACTTGAAGTTATTCTGCGGTTATTCTACGGTTACGGATTTCGCTAGATTTCTCGGCTTGTCAACATCGAGGCCCTTTGCGACACTGATATAATAGCCCAGAAGCTGAAGCGGAATTACGGCAAGGCTTGCTTCGAAAGCCGGTTCCGTTTTCGGAACGTATACGACAAAGTTCGCGACGTCCTCGATGCTGTAATTTCCATTGGTGGTAAGCCCCATGAGATAAGCGCCTCTGCTCTTGACCTCGACCATATTGCTGCGGGTCTTCTCATAGAGATCCTGCTGTGTGCAGACACCGACCACAAGAGTCCCGTCTTCGATCAGGCTGATTGTTCCGTGTTTCAGTTCGCCTGCAGCATATGCCTCGGAGTGAATATAGCTGATCTCCTTCATCTTAAGGCTGCCTTCCATGCAGATCGCGTAGTCAATACCACGGCCGATGAAGAAGACATCGTGGGCGCTGGCATATTTTGCCGCAAACCACTGGATGCGCTCTTTGTCCTCAAGCTCCTTTTCGATGTGATCCGGGAGCGCCAGAAGGGCGTCGATATACTGTGCTTCCCGTTCCTCAGAGATAGAGCCCTGTGCGGTACCGATTGCAATGCCGAGGAGGTAGCTGGCAATAAGCTGACAGCTGTATGCCTTTGTAGTGGCAACTGCGATTTCCGGTCCGGCGTAGGTGTACATCACGTGATCGGCTTCACGTGCGATCGACGATCCGACAACATTGACAATGGCGAGAACCGGAATATTCCGGTCTTTGGCCAGGCGAAGTGCAGCCAGTGAATCGGCGGTTTCTCCCGATTGGGAGATGATAATAACGAGAGAATGTTCCTTCTGAAGCTTGGGGTTCCGGTAACGGAATTCCGAGGCGAAGTCAACCTCTACGCATATGTCAGTCATCTTCTCGAGCGCGTATTTCGCGACCATTCCGACATGGTAGGCAGAACCGCAGGCCACAATGTATACGCGGGTGAGATCCGCAAGCTGTCCTTCGGTCAGATGAAGTGCCTCGAGGTTTACATGGCCGTCCCTGAGATAGGCATTGACCGTGTCTCTGACCGCCTTCGGCTGTTCATGAATTTCCTTAATCATGAAATGCTCGTAGCCGCCCTTTTCCGCTGCCTCCGCATCCCATTCAATGGTCTTGAGTTCCTTCTGAATCTCGTCGCCGTCCAGATTATAGAAGGTGATTCCGTCTCTGGTAAGCCGTCCGACCTCCATGTTTCCGATGTAATACACGCTCTTGGTATATTTGAGAATGGCAGGAACATCGGAACCGAGGAAGGAGCCGTCCTTGTTGGTGCCGAGCACCATGGGACTGTCCTTCCGGGTTACATAGATTTCACCCGGATAGTCCTTGAACATGATGGCAAGAGCATACGAACCACGGATACGAACCTGTGCGTGGTTGATGGCGTCGATCGGGGTACCTTCGTACTTCTTGTAATAGTAGTCGATCAGCTTGATCGCAACCTCCGTATCGGTTTCGGAGTAGAAGGTGTAGTTATGGCGCAGAAGCTTTGCCTTGAGCTCCTGGAAATTCTCGATGATTCCGTTGTGGACGCCGACGACATTCATATCATCGCTGCAGTGAGGGTGGGCATTAATCTCCGAGGGTTCACCGTGTGTTGCCCACCTGGTGTGCCCGATTCCGCAGAAGCCCGGAACAGCAGCGCCGTTGTCGGTCTTGTCCTTCAGTTCGGAAAGACGGCCCTTAGCCTTGACGATGATTGTCTTGTCTCCATTTCGTACGGCGATTCCGGCGGAATCATATCCGCGATATTCCAGCCGTGTCAGACCCTCAAGAAGGATCGGAGCCGCTTGGCAGTCGCCGGTATATCCTACTATTCCACACATGATAAATATCTCCTGTCTTTCTTCATATGAATCTGCATAAGGCGGAAGGGAACAGACCCTTCCGCCTGCATATAATCTAACATACATCAGTACCCGGAGAAAATCAACCCGGGCGGCACGGACCGCCATATCTGAAGCGCCTGCCGGTTTGTGAATGCAGCAGAGCTGTGAAATGCCTGCCGGTTCGTGAATACAGCAGGGCAGTGAAATGTCTGCCGGTTCGTGAATACAGCAGAGCTGTGAAATTAATGTCATGAACCGAGACAGCCGGCAGAGTTCTCAGGCCCCGTATTTTCTGCGGATGATGCAGGCTATTCTCTCACATTCATCTTCGCAGATCCGGTCGGTTTCTGCCTCTGCCATAATCCGGAGCAGTGGCTCCGTGCCGGACGGTCTCACCAGGATTCGTCCGTTGCCGTTAAGGCTCCTGTTCGCCTGATCGATGGCATCCTGAACCTCCGGATCGCCCATGACCTGATTCTTATCGGTAACCTTTACATTTACCAGAAGCTGCGGGTAGATCTTCAGTCCTTTACAGAGCTCATTGATCGTGCGGCCGGTCTCCTTCATGATCTTCAGAAGCGCGAGGGCGGTGACAAGTCCGTCGCCCGTTGTCTCGTATTCACTGAAGATGATATGACCGCTCTGCTCTCCGCCGACGATATAGCCGTTTTTCAGCATACAGTCATAGACATACTTATCGCCGACGTCGGTTTTTTCCACATGGATGCCCTCACGCTCCATCGCTTTCCAGAGACCGAGGTTTGCCATGACAGTGGTGACGACGGTATTCCCCTTCAGCATTCCTTTGTCACGATAATATTTGCCGCAGATATAAAGCACAAAGTCTCCGTCTACAAGTGCGCCGTCAGGCCGTACCGGGATCTGCCGGTCCGCGTCTCCGTCAAAGGTGAGGCCGAGATCAAAGCTTCCTGTCTTCATAAATTCGCGGAAAGCATCCGGGTGGGTGCTGCCGCAGTTGTTGTTGATGTTAATACCGTTGGGCTTGTTGTTCATAACCGTGCAGGATGCGCCCAGACGGGTCAGAACCTTTTCTGCCGTATAGGTGCTGGATCCGTTTGCACAGTCCATGGCAACACGCATTCCGGTGAGGTCTGTCGGGAATGTACGGCAGATAAAATCGATATAATGTTCAATGCCCTGCGGGTAGGGAATTACACGTCCGATTTTTTCATCTGTCACAAAATGAATGGTCTCCTTGCCGTCGATATAATCCTCGATCAGAGCTTCCACCTCGCCCTGGAGCTTTATGCCGTCCTTTGAAAAAATTTTGATTCCGTTGTCATAGAACGGATTATGGGAGGCACTGATCATGGCGCCTACGGCAAAATCTTCATGAACCGTGAGGTAGCAGATCATCGGGGTCGGGCAGTATCCTGCCAGATATGCGTCGCATCCCTCGGAAGCAATGCCGGCAGCAAGCGCGTTCTCCAGCATATCAGAGGAAAGACGGGTGTCCTTTCCAATGATGATTTTGCTTCTGCCGTTCCTGCTGTAATAATAGCCGAGATATCTGCCAACCTCAAAAGCGCGGGACGCCGTGAGACCCTCGTTTGCCTTGCCGCGGATGCCGTCTGTACCGAAATATCTTCCCATTATCTCTTCTCCTCCGGGATAATTTTTCTGATTACTGTTCCGTTGTCCTTCCAGATGGAATTCTCAGGAAGAACTCCTCTGACACAGGAGGTCGGATAAATATTGCAGTTTCTTCCGATGACCGTGCCCGGATTGAGGACGCTGTTGCAGCCGACTTCCACATGATCTCCGAGCATGGCTCCGAATTTCTTGAGACCGGTCTCGATATTTTCATCCTGTCCGTGGACAACCACCGGGAGCTTGTCGGATTTGACGTTGCTGGTGATGGATCCTGCGCCCATATGGGAGAAATATCCGAGAATCGAGTCCCCGACGTAGTTGTAGTGCGGCGTCTGAACATGGTCAAAGAGAATGACATTTTTCAATTCAACCGAATTTCCGACTACGCAGTCAGCGCCGACAAGGGCGGAGCCACGGATAAAGGCACAGTGCCTGACCTCTGTGTTCGGTCCGATGATACACGGTGCGCCGAGGTAGGCAGACGGGAAAACCCGTGCTGTCCGATGAACCCAGACGTGCTCGGAAACCTCTGTATATTCATTTTTGTCGAGATCCCTGCCAAGGGAGAGAATCAGGTCCTTAATTCCTGCAAGAGCCTCCCAGGGATAGGTGAAACGGCTGAGATAGTCCTTTGCAAGAGTATGATCCAGATCATACAAATCTCTGATAGTGTACATATGATGCTCCTCTATATGTTGGAATAATATATAGTTTATTACTATATCACAAAATGTAAGGAAGCGCTACTGCCCTGGTCTCGCCGTGATGTCGCGCACCGGTCAGTCTTCTTTAGTTTTCTTTCCTGTCGCAGCCTGTCAAGGTTAAGACGCCATTTTCGCATGTGATTTCGAACCACGCACAGTTTCCGACAGGATTCTCCCAGAAGGTCTTCAGGGGGTCTGCGTGAATGTGAACGAGAGCGGCACGGATCACGCCTCCATGAGTGGATATCAGAATGCTTTCTGCCGGTTTTTCTCTTTTCAAATCCTCGAGAAAACTGCTCACCCGCTGGATCAGACGGATTCCGCTTTCCATGCCCGGACCGGGAATATAGTTGCCGAAGTCATACAACATGGTGTGCAGGGTTTTGGGGTTCATCTTCTCCCACTTCTGTCCCTCAAACGGCCCGAAGCTGATCTCTTTCAGCCGGTCATCCATGGTCAGCCGCTCGGCCGGAAGACCTGTCGCAAGCATGGCGGTCTCCACCGCGCGCTCCTGCGGGCTTGTGTATACGAGATCAAAATGCAGTCCCATTGTCCGGAATTCTTCCCGGACTTCCCTGGCCTGCCTCCTGCCTTTTTCGGTAAGAGCGGCATCCGGGGTGTTAATCTGACCCTGGAACCGGCCGCCGAGCGCGTTAATCCTGGTTTCGCCATGCCTCAGAAGATAGATTTTCATAATAGATCCTTTCGCTCGTGGATGGATATCGGAATAATGACCGAAATGATCTGGAGATTCCATCGGTAACAGCCGGAATCATCTGGAAAACCCGGCAGCAACAGCCGGAATCATCTTGAAATTGCGGTAACAGGTGCCGGAGGAGTCTGTTTTTAACATTACAGGTCAATATGGTAGCCGGCATTTTCCAGCGCGTGGAGCGCTTTTTCGATGTTCTGCTTCTTGACCATGATATAATCTGTATTATAGGTAGAGACTACGAAAATACTGATGCTGTTCTCTGCGAGTATTTCCGAGATCTTTGCAAGGATACCGATCTGATTAAAATCAAGCTGTCCATCGAATCTCATAGCCTTCCATCCGTAGTCGACATCGGTGGCGTTTTCCGGGATATATCTGGTCAGGCAGACCAGAGAATTCTCTTCATCGGTACGCTCCATGAAGCAGAAATTCTTCTCCAGATTTGTCTCACTGAAATCCTTTACCTTGCAGACGGAAAATTCCTCGTCTATTACCTTGATATTCATATCATCCTCCGAAACATATTTGATATAGTTTACAGCAACCTGTCAGTTGAAACAGATACCCGTTGTCAATGAGTCAGAAACTCACCCAGACGATCCTTCTCATTCCGGTAGTCCTCTATTCCGAGATCATAGAGGCGGCGGTTTTCTTCCGGATCCATCGCGTAGGTACTCATCTCAAGATGCCTGCTCGGCGCGAATACAAAAGCCTTCCCCTCCTTCTCGAGCTCAAAGACTCTGCGGAAACGCTGCATATAGCTGATGTGCCTGTTGTTCAGCGCTTCCACGATTTTTGGATATTTCATAATACGCAGAGAGTAGAATAACCGCATATGTTCTGGCTTTTTCTGAAAATCCCTGGGTTTTGAGAGAATGACAACGATCTTGTCACAGCGGCCCTGACGAAGAGCATGGTCGACAGGAATCGGGTCGGAGACGCCGCCGTCAAAATACGGAGTACCGTTGATAAAGCGGGGTCTGCATGCGGCAGGCAGGGCACAGGACGCCTTGATAATTTCATAGTTGTCCTGGGACATCTGCTTCCCGGAAAAATAGGCTGGAACGCCGGTGAGCGCATTGGTAGCGACGACTTCATATTCGGCCGGATTCGCCGAAAGTTTCGGATAATCGAGGGGATCGTCGCCGTCGTGGTTCGTCATTGTGCTGTATATAAAATCCAACCCGAAGAGATCACCTGTTTTCAGAAAACTGTTAAATCCAAAATATTCCTTTCTCTTCAGATGTTCGGTGTAATAGCGAAGATTTCTCTCTCGCTGGCCTGCCAGAAAGGAGGCACAGTTCGCCGATCCAGCGGACACGCCGATCACATAATCGAAGCAGATCGTATCGTCCAGAAATTTATCCAGAATGCCGGCGCTGTATGCGCATTTCATACCTCCGCCTTCGACTACAAGTCCGATTTTGCTCATTCTTTTGCCTCTTTCTGCTGGAAACGCAGCTGTAAGTGAAATAGTCCCTGCGGATGAAGCCACAGGTTCAGGTGAAATAGTCCCTGCGGATGAAGCCACAGGTTCAGGTGAGATCAGATGCAAAGGCCGATCACTGCGAGAACCAGGAAACAGACCATGAGACCAGCTGATACAATTAGAAGAATTCTCACCGGCAGCGCGTTATCGCAGTAACCGAGCTGAAGAGAATTGATCAGAATGATTCCCGCCAGAGAGGAAATCACAGAAGTGGCTCCGACTGCCCCGAACACAATTCTGGGTATCCGGGTATGGTCGATAAAAAAACCGAAAACAACGCCGATCAGTATCGCGGCTGCGATAATCAGTCCGACAAAAATTTTCTCAAGGTGGTAGAATTCGTCCGTATCATACATGTTTTCTCGGTTCTCCAGACTCATCATGATTGCTTTACATTTCCTCGTTTTCCATGAAAATACCCGAAAATCCGATACGACAGATTTCCGGGTAAGTAATATGCCGGTGTTGATTCATTATTCTATATCATACTGCATTAAACCGCTTAAATCAATAGGACTTTTAATGTGTGGGGCAGAGCTAGAATTTCAAGCGGCGGTTTTTGTATTGAAGTTCCCCGCCATCTTGTTGTTACAGGTCCCTGTAATCCTAAGTATAAAGGGAAATGCACGTAAATTACAACTGCAACATAAAAAGCCCCGGAAACCGGGGCTTTTGTTTAACAATTTCTAACGCTCAATCTCCATCCGACTTATCCGGCAGGAACGGCTTAACAGCATCTGCAAGAGAATGAATATTTCTGGTTTGAATCAGGATTTTTCCATTCCCGGTAAACTTATTAACCAGTCCCTCGCCCGTTGTGAAACCGAAGGTTCCGGACGCTACCTCGATACTGTAATTCAAACTTGCATCCCATGCTACAACATGCTCATTGTCAATGGTGATCGGCTTCGCAGGTGTGCACTCCAGCTCAATAAGATCGCCGAATGCGCTGATCAGCAGATCTCCCTGTCCTTCTGTCTCCATAACAAACAGTCCGCCGGATCCTCCGAATACCGCCTGGCTGATATTCTGCTTCTGCATCTTGTAGTTTACGGAATCATCACAGGCAAAGAATGCTCCATCATTCAAACGGTACTGTTTTGCACCAACCTCAAGCTTTGCAATCTTTCCGGGAACTGAGGGGGCAATTGCAACAACGCCTTCCGGAGCCGTACCAACAACCTGCGTAATAAACATGCTCTCATTGCTGACAAGACTTCTTCCGATTGCGCCGAGAAGACCGCCGAGACCCTTCTTGCTGCTGTTCAGCTTTCCTTCAAGCTTCACATCCTGCATATAAACCATTGCGCCATTTTCAATTTTAGCGGCCTCGCCATTTCCGAGGTGAATTTTCGCCAGCTGAGATCCTGCATCACCGATTAATTCCAGATTCATTTCGTTACCTCCTTGTTCTATAAGAATTTAACTGTTATTGTTTATTGATGTTAAAAAATACCTGTTGTCTCATACATATACAGGAAGAATCCATCGCTCGGATCTTCATCCCCCAAGGTCTTTTCTCTCCTTGCACTGCTGTTCCTGCACACCTGACTCTTCACGATTTCTACGTGTGATTTCCTTGAACTCTTCCTCAAATTTCAAGTCTGCGACATGGTCCAGTTTACGAAGAAGCAGAAAAAGTAAAAAGTTAACAATTATCAGAACGATACCAAGTTCAGGACCTCCTGAAAACAATGCAATCACACCGAACAGAAAAAATATGATAACCAAGACGTAAAAAAGTATTTTCAGACCGATCATGACGTCTTCCCAAAGGATGCAAAGTGCCTGCCAAAGCTTTTTCAGAACGTTTTTCATGATTACCTCCCGGCATTCGTTTACTTGTCCGTCCCCTGTCCTTCATCTTTCCACCCTTCAACAATGGAAAACAGATAATGTTCATATGCTCTTTTTGCGGCAAAAAATCCCTGTCGGTGAATATGAACCTGTTCTCCCCCCTGCATGACAAAGGTCAGCAGCTCGCGGTCTATACCGCAAATTTTCGAGAGGTTAACCAGAAAGCTCTTATGACAGCGAAAAAAATATTTCTCCGAAAATTTGCTCTTCTCGTCATCCAGTTTTCCGCGGAAGACCAGTTCTTCTCCGTCATCCATATGCAGACATATGTTTTTCCCTCTCTGTTCTGCGAAGAGAATACAGTCAAAAGGCACCCGTATCCTCTTGCCTCCCGATTCACCTTCGAAATGCGGCTCAGATTCTTTCTTGTGAATAACATCCCGGATCAGGTCCCGGATATCATCCTCTTTTACAGGTTTCTCCAGATAACGGGCGGCACGAAGACGATAGGATTCCAGCGCAAAATCCTGACTGGTTGTGGCAATCGCCGCCACCACACGTGTATCCTTTCTTCGGATCTGTTCCAGAGCGTCAATTCCGGTCATCTTTCCCAGATAGATGTCAAGTATCAGAAGATCGAATTTTCCGGGAAAGAAATGATCCAGCAGATCTTCAGCACTTTCAAATGCCTCTGCGGTAACTTTCTCTGCGGAATCCGTCACCATACCCAGAAGCCGGATACGCGATTCCTTATCATCTTCACATATACCCACCCGAAGCTGCTCCATGTGTCAACCGTTCCTTTCCAGGGCTGTTATTTGCGCAGCCAGGCAATCCTGCTGCTTATTGTATTACATACTGCTTCCTATAGCGCCAAGTCCGCTTACTACAGCACCTACAACAAACGCCGCAACAATAATGCCGATAATTCCCGCGATCACTGTGATAATTGAAATAATAGATCCGATCTTGCGAATAGCCTCATCGTTGCCTTCCTCCTTAGCTTTCCTTGAAAGAACTATTCCAACGATTCCGAGAATGACGGAGACAATCGCCGAGTAACCAAAGAAGCAGAAAATAAATCCTACAATACCGCATATTAAACTTGCTATGGCTTTCCCATGAGCGGGTGCATTCTGGTTCATAATTATTTCTCCTTTTATTTCAGCGAATTATGTTTTCCCATAATAGGAATTACCTGTTTATCAAAGTCCTAATGCATTCAGCTCTTCAACCGTGATGTCGATCAGTTTCTCCGCTGTCTTTGTATTCTTTCCGGCAATGCCTCGAAGTCCCAGCAGTCCGCCTGTAAGATCATTTAATGCCATATTGACGGCGGCGTTGCCTGCTCCTGCGATCTCCTGCTTGGAAAGCTGGAATTTGCTTGCTTTCTTTTTGCCGACGCCTAATACCGGAACAATCCAGATCTGATTTCTGCGATCCAGCGGCGGGAATGTTACGATGGTGCTGAATCCATGCTTTGTCAATGCCGGTGCTCCGGCGGAGAAGCTCTTGTCCTTAATCGCATCATAGAACTCCTCGATGGTGTACTCATTCTTTGTCTTCACTGTTTTGATTTTTACTCCTAGCATCTTTGTAACCTCCTCATAAGTATATAAGTATTATAAAAGCTCTTATTTACGCGAACAGTGAGCCGCAGCCGAATGCGAAGTATTCGTGTGCGGCGAGCGTCGCGATAGCGAGATAAAACTCGCGCAGCGTGTTTTATCTCGTTTGAGGGAACGCTTTGTCTGGTTTCAGGGAATTCAATATTCCTTGCTGCGTTCCTATCTCCTTGCTTCGATTCCATTATGTCAGAGTTAATCGGCTCTTTGTAGTACAGAAAATCGGATACAGCCGGTAAAATCGGTTATTGATTATTATTTTGAGATATAATATAATTATTTGTTTTGCAAATTTATCAATAGTCTGAACTTCTGCCCAGCTCCTGCCTTTTTTATCGCCTTTTCTATCATCTTTTCTATTGTCAAGTACCAATTTTGATTTTTTTTGTCGAGAAGCTGTACTTTTTCACACGCCGCTGTTCATGCATAATGTGTTTAAAGATATTGCGGACAACACATCATCTTTCTTCCCTAAAAAGATGATAAGGCTTTTGGTGAAATGAGACAGATCCTGAAGCCATCGTCCCACAGCAAATCTAATAAATCCGGGAATTATCCCACAATATCAGGAGGAGAAATTATGAAAAACAAACTTGTCACGATTCTTGTAACTGGTGTACTTTCCGTTTCCGTACTCGCCGGATGCGGGTCCGGCAGCAATGCATCCAGCGCATCTGCAAGCTCCGGCAGCTATACAGAAGACGCAAGCAGCTATGCAAATTCCGGCAGCTATGAAGATGTTTCCGGTGACTCCGTTGCGTCCGCAAGCGCTTCCGTGGATACTGCAAGCACTTCTTCGGACGGTACCTTCTCTCTTGGCGATATTACTGCTGATATGATTCAGACTGGCCTGTACGCAAAGGATGACAACGGAAATGAGCTTGTATTCGCTCTGTTCCAGGGATCGGATGCAAATAATTATGTAGCACTTATCACTGTGGATACAGATGGTACCGGAGACGTCCTCTGCGGACAGTACACTGCAACCCAGAAGGAATCCGGCGATGACGGAATTACGTGGACGGTACTGGACGGAACAGATGTATATACCGGTAATAGCTTCAGCATCGGATGTGTTGAGGGAGACGACGGCTCTGCTGCTTTCTATGATCAGAATGGCACTACCTACACTGCGGAGTACCTGGATGCAGATCAGACCATCACTTACTTTGGCACTGCAGTTGGTTTACTTGCAGCAAATGGTCAGTAAAAAGCCAGTTCTTTGCAGAGTCTGACCATCTCCAGGAAGACACTTTGTAAAAAAGAGAGCCCAAAACGGGCTCTCTTCAGACTGTAGACAAAGTCCGAGGCACAACGCCTCGGATTTTTGCTTTTTTGAGACAAATAAAAAGTCAAAATTGTCATTATCCTGGTGTGCGACCCGTCAAGTAGACAATCAAAAAACACAAAAGTTTTTTCTGCCCGGTATTACTGCCGGGCAGTTTTTATGCTGCTTCCTTCAACTTAATTTCGTGGTATTCCATTGGAGTCATAACGTTCAGATTTCTCTGTACGCGCTTGGTTGCGTAATAGGTCATATATTCTTCAATGGCCTGCAAAAGCTCTTCTTTCGTCTTGAACTTATGTCCATAGTACATCTCTCGTTTCATGATTCCCCAGAAGCCTTCCATGGGGCCATTATCTATACAATGAGCCACTCTTGACATGCTTTGCGTCATTCCTGCATCCACGATTTTCTGCCGGAATTCTTTTGATGTGTATTGGTACCCTCTGTCTGAATTATCCTGAATTCGGCATAATTCAGACTATGCCGAAGAAAAAACTATGCCGAAGTTTTTCTTTGTCGCTTGAGTTTTCTTCGATGTTAAAAGATTCTTCGGCATAGTATTTCGGGTCAATCCAGAGAATAGAGCAGCTTCTTTATAGCAGCTTTCTTCCAGATTTTTTCGTCATCCTCAAATGCCGGGGCGGCTTTATTCATTGCTTCTGTCATCATTTCAAGGGTTGCGAACGCATAAAAGCCGGATGTTGTTGACATACTTTCATGACCCAACAGCTGCATGATAAAAGGAAGCGGCACTCCATTGCGATATAGATCCATTGCTTTTGTTTTACGGATCAAATGACAATGAACGTTTTTCGGAACCTCCGGACAAGTAACACGCGCTGCATTCGCTGCCGTTTTTAGAATCAGGCTTATGCTGTCCGTAGAAAGCTGATGAGGCTTTCCGTCAAGTCGGCTATAGAACAGCGGAGCTTCCTTCAAGTCGGGATGAAATTCATTAAGGTACTTTCTTAAATGAGCAACTGTTTTATTCATAACCGGTACATTTCTGGTTTTTCGTCCCTTTCCGATCAGCGTAACATAAGGATGGGGCACATCCAGATGAAGCGATGAGATCGACAGGTCGGATAGTTCCTGTACTCTAGCTCCTGTATCGTAGAGGAGTATCAGGATCATACGGTTCCGGCGATGCTTGGCTGTTCTGGTATCATATGACGTCAGTATGGCCTTTGTTGCTTCCGGTTGCAGGTATTCGATTGGTTTCTTCTCCTCCTTGACTTTTCTGACTGTGCAGACATCATTATAAATGCCGCGGAGTTCAAAATCCTCATCAGCACAGTATTTAAGGAAAGAGCGGATTGCAGTCAGCTTCAGATTTATCGTTTTGGGGGCGTACTTCTTCTTATGCAGCCATTCAACGAAATCCTTGACGTTATTTCGGCTGAATGCATCAAATGTCACCTGATCTTCCTTTAACCCTTTCTTGCTTTCCAAAAAGGTGAGATAAGAATTCAGGGATTGTTTGTAAGCTGCTACGGACTTATCCGACTGGTTGCGCACCGCCGGCATAAAATCATGAAGATATGCCCGTGCCATCTGCCAGAAGTCTTTATCTTTCTTCCTCTTATACTTCATCGGCATCCACCTCCGGTATCAATTCTTCTGTGGAGGCAGTCATGCCATGGTATTGGGGAAAGAAATCTGGTATCAGGTGTATGTAGTAATAAGTGCTTTCCAATGAAGAATGCCCCATGTACCGCATCAGATACGGGAGCATTGCGTGGATGTCTTTGCCTTCCGACGCCCAACGCATGATATTTGCGCATGCAAAGTGATGTCGAAAATCATAAGCCCGAGGCTTGACTTTGCCGTCTCTTTTTAAGCCTGCTGACAGCCAGATATTTCTGAAGTTTACGGATAAAGCAGTACTGGAACAGATTCCTCCACGCCCACCAGGGAAAAAGTATTCTCTTTCCGGGAATACCTTGTGTATGGCAGCATCATAATCTATAAGATACTGCGTCAGTTCTTCTGATAAAAAAAGTCGCCTGTCACGGTGTGCCTTAGCCCACAGGATATCGACATAGCTTTTATCCAGATGAACATCCTGACACTTTAACTGTCTTGCTTCTGCTGATCTGACGCCGCAGCAATACATAAAACGGTATAGCGCTGGAAGGACATATGCCCTGCCCGGGACTTTTTTTCTGAGTACGTACTGATCGCATTCTTTAAAAAAGCAATGGATTTCAGCCTCTGTCATCAGGTAAACTTCCGGACGATAGCGTTGGATGATAAATGAATTATCCAATACATATGCGCTGATATCGCCGGTATTGACAAGGTATCTGCCGAATTCACGGATCGGTGAGACCCAGCTTCTGTCGCTGGTAGTTGATTTTTCTGCATGTTCCAGTGCCCATCCATCAACGACCTCTTTGATAAGGGTGTGATGATCTCCGTGTGCGGCATTGTATCTGTCTAATTCTCGAAGATACACGGACGCTGATGTATATTTAATACCCAAAGCATGCTTGTAATCCAGAAAGTCAGATATTGAAGGGCCGAGCCTACTAACAAAAGTCGTCATGTGTGC
This sequence comes from Bilifractor sp. LCP19S3_H10, assembly GCF_052119185.1. NCBI lineage: Bacteria > Bacillati > Bacillota > Clostridia > Lachnospirales > Lachnospiraceae > Bilifractor > Bilifractor sp. LCP19S3_H10. Next base: position 4,469 of record NZ_JBQKFT010000006.1, on the reverse strand, counting down.
ACCTCCCTTGAAATACCATCAAAAGGAAGGACACACTCTTTAAGCCGGTTTTCGTCAGTTGTGATATAGATTCCGGTAGTATCGGGATCCGAGTGCCCAAGTATGGCAGCGATCGTCTCAACAGGAACTTCATTCCTGACCATTGTCGATGCAGCGTTATGCCGAAGCATGTGCATTCCGAGAATACGGTCATCAGTAGATACACTTGCCTTCTCAAGAATACGCTTGACCATCATGTAGCAGGATGAATGACATGAAAGCGGATCAAACGGAGCAATAAGTCTCACAAACAGGTAATCATTTGGTGTCTTTGGACGCTGCGTGGTCAGATATCGGGCAATCGCATTACCCACGGCCGGTGTTAAGGGAACACAAACGAGATTTCCCGTTTTGCTTTGTCTCCATGAGATCGTATCGTTCCGCCAGTCGATATCTGTTAGTCGAAGCTTGATTATATCGCATGCACGGATACCTGTGGATAATCCCAGGAGAATCATGGCGGAGTCACGCAATGGTGTAGTATCATCATCAGTAACAGATTTAATACGCTCTTGTTCCTCTGCTTCGAGAACCGGGATGATTCGATGATGTCGCAGGGCGTGAATGCCTGACAGTGCCGCCAGCAGATCATCCCGCTCAAGGTATCGGCAGATTTTCCTGATTTCACAAAGAATTCCACGTTGCCGTTCGGGTTTCGAATTCTTTATGTAGTCAAGGAAGATAGCTGCTGTGAGATCTTCTAATGGGACCACATCCTCTTTTCCCTCAAGGAAAGAAAGGAATGCATACATTCCATACTCATAAAAATGGCGAGTGTTCTCGTTTTCATACTCATCTTTTAGATAGAAACAGTAATCCGTGTAGACTTTTCGATAATACGCATTCTCCGGTTGCAATCTTGACCTTGAAGTGGTCGTAAAAACAAACTGACCGGTCCTGATGTACGAGTCAATAAGCCTGATAAAACGGCCTTGAAGATGATAACGCTCTTTACTGAACTTTCCGGTTTTGGGACTGATTACAGAATCGGCATAAAGCTTGCCTATTTCATGGTTATACTCCGCAACATCGTGTTCTTTGCAGAATGTCTTAAACCTTCGTACAGCACCTTGGTAATTAAAAATGGTGGAATCATTATATCCGGCATCTTTCAAGGCATTGATAAGTAACATGCAGACAGTATCTATATCCATCTTGAAGCACCTCCTTAGAATTGATGCTTCAAGTATAAAATACTATGCCGAAGAATTTTTCATCATTACAGAAACTTCAGGTAACACAGCAAAACTTCGGCATAGTTTTTTCTTCGGCATAGTCACTATGGAAAATCGGGGTTGCTCCAGGAGTGTTCTCCATGGCCTTGTCAAATGTGGAAAATACAAGTGGATTATCATTATGATCGCCATAAACATATGCAACCGGTCGCCTGTCACACAAATCCAGTATAACGTTCAGATATATCTTTCCCTTCCGTTCGTCTTCACCAGTACCAAATTTGAACTCGCTGACATCTGTAACCCATTTCTCATTGAGTTTGTCGGCATGGAATTCCCTATTCAGTATGTTCTCTGCTACATAGGCCGGATCTGACGCTGGTTTTGTGCAGCAGTTATAACGGTGTTTGATTATGGATCGGATTTTCTTTTTCCGGCATATACGAAGAACTCGCTTATCGTTGACTTTGATATTGTAGTCGTGTTCCAGAATATCACGGATACGTCTGTATCCCATGTCTGGATGTTCATCATGGATCTGCTCCATTTTTTCAGCTATTCGTTTATTAAGAACATCATTTTCATTATCCACTCGATTTTTCCATTTGTAGTAAGAAGCTCTGGTGATATGGCCAAATTTACACAGACGGTTTACCGGATAATCAGGATGTTCCTCAATAAGCTCTTTTATTGTGATATAGATATCCAGATGCCGTGTTCGCTTCAGAATCACCTCCTCTCGACGGCATCGAGTTTTTTTAAGAAGTCAATCTCCATCTGCTGCTGTTTGGCCTGAGCCTTAAGTAGCCGGTTTTCTGCTTTGAGCTTTTCCAGTTCTGTAAGTTCTTCTATTGGCTTACTCCGACCGCGCCGGTCGTATAATCCTTCGACGCCTTTTGTTTCATATTTTTTTACCCAGGAATACACTTGTTCATAGGAGCAATGGTACTCCTTTGCTGTAAGCGCATAGTTATTGTTATTAGCAGTGCAGTGCTCAACTATAGCAAGGCGTTCTTCAAGAGTTGTCTTCCTGCTCTTATTTTCCTTAATCATGAGATATTCCCCTTTCGGCCGTGACTCGGTCAATTCCTCATGATTATTATACGCTTTAACCCAACATCCGATAGTGCTTGGAGCTAAAATCCCATGTTTTTTTGCAAGCGATTGTTGAGATATTCCTCCATCCAGGTACTCTTTTACAACCATCTCCTTGAATTCCGCAGAGAAGTTGCAAAGATCGCTGTTGTGTTTTTCAAGGCCTTTCTCACCGTATGCATCAAAAGCATGCCACCAGCGTCTGATGATACTCGCCTCTATACCATAATTCTTTCCTAATTTCCAGAAGGAGAGACCTTTCTCTTCATGCTCTGCCAGTACCTTTAACTTAAATTCTTTGGAATACTTTCTTCTAGACATGATAATGCTCCTCATATGATAGATTTTGGATGTTTCCAATGTCTACCATATGGGGAGCATATCAATTTAAAGGCTTTCCGGGGATTACTATACTGCCGGTGGTGGGACTTTATAAGCCTATCACCTCCGTACAAACAGACCCATTACACAACTTCTTCTTATGGTATGATACACCAAAACACTACATTTTGCTAGATGTTTGCTAGATGAATTACGTCGCTCTTGGATTGGCATTCTGCATTTATTTTACACGTAGAATGCCGTACCCTCATCCTTGTATCCAATCAAAAGCGCGGACTGTTTTTCCTGCGTACTCGCTGTAAACAGGTGGTCACAGGTTTTCGATTTATACAACCTGAACACAGGTGTCCCGGAAGACTTCGAGAAGAATGCTGTTCCTTCTCGTTTCCATCCGGTTTTCACAAGGTTATTTCCTTCTGATCCAGATGCGGTATACATGTGATCTCCGGTCTTTGCATTAAAGAATCGAGTAACCGGAGTTCCTGAAGAGGGAGACATCCATGCAACACCCTCGTACCTCCATCCAGTTCCGACAAGCTGAGTCTTCTCTCCAGAGTCTATCGTATAGAAATGATCCTGACTGGTGGGATTGTACAACCGGTATACCGCTGTTGTTTTCGTCTGTGTCTGTGTCTTTTGCGTCGGCGCAATTTTGCCATACAGTGCACGCCAGTCATCCGGAGAGCCGTAGAATCTATCGCAGTCCAGATTTCCGCCGTAGCCGTTCAACCGGCCGACAGAGGTCCACTGCCACATGATCATGGACGAAAATGCGCCGAGCCGCGGCCGAGAGCCGGCATTTGTCATATCGTAATTATTATCGATGCCGTAATCGCGATACTTTGACGCCCAGAGTTTAAAACCAGCCTTTGCAACCGGAGACCAATCATACCTCTGCAGTACGCTTTCGTAGGTGTAAAATACCGGAGCGATCCCGGTTTTCTGCCTGAAATACTGCAACCACTGCAATGCCCATGATACATTCCACAACCCGGAAGACTCCCAGTCGAGAAAGATTGCACATTCGCCGAGATATCCTTTGATATTTTTTACAAAAAAATCCACCTCCGAGATCGCCGAGTTGTATTCCGGGTGTGCATAATGGTACACTCCGAGCAGCTTCCCGAGTTTTTTTGCCTGCTGATACTGATGATCGCACACAGGGGATACATAGCTGATTCCCTCCGTTGCCTTTACGATTACAAAATCTGCCGCCACCTTTGACAGGTCAATATTTGCCTGGTAGCCTGAGATATCAATTCCGTTCAATTCCATGTTGAAATCCTCCTTTTTGGGCATGAAAAAAGAGCCTCCGCAGAGACTCCTTTTCATTTTAGTTCATTGTGTTGGCCGAAACGCAGTGAAGTATTTCTCCGTTTTTTGTTTTAATTTTGTCCGCACTTGATGGCTCCGGGATCTGTTTTCCGCTATCCTCATATTCACGAAGCATCAATTTCAACGCATCTTCTGCCATAAAAATAGCATTTTTGACGTTATCTCCCTGAGTATAGCAGCCTTCAATATCCGGAAAGCAGACAGAATATCCTCCGCCCTCCTCCGGGGTAAGGACAGCAGGATATGTATATTTTGCCATGTCACCATCCTCCTTTATCAAATAGTGACTGTATTATATCAGTTTGATCAACTCATTTCACGAACAATTCATATTTCTAAGCGGTCGAAGGTTTGCGCCACCTCCGGCCGCTTTTATTTTTATCGCTTATCTTTGGTGTTATCGTTTATTTTATCGCTCTTCGGGCTGTCGTAGCTCATCGCCTGCTTGCTGTCCGAGACGCCCGTAGTAGTCGGATCGGTGAC